>NZ_JRFE01000023.1 GCF_000756305.1 Myxosarcina sp. GI1 | reverse complement strand
CAGTAGCAATGAGACTTCCATCTCCGAACTAGAAGGAATTGAAGCAATTGACGAGTCTAGTTCCGAAACCGAAGACCTTATGTCTGGCTGGGATGATAGTGAAACTGGCGATGACTCTTCCATAACAGAGCTAGAAGCAATAGGTTTAGAAGATGATTCTTTAGAAACTAAAGAAGACGATCTAAATATAGAAGAAACATTGAATGAAATAGATTCTTTAGAACAAGCAGAGGAAACACTTGATTCGTTAATTTCTGAAGAATCATTAGAAGAATTAAAAGATTCCTATGACTCTTCAAAAAACAACGGTTCTTCGGCTTCTGAAAACGAGCAATCGATTGAATCTATTTTTTTCAAAAACAATTAATCAAAGCAAGAAAATTTATAATTTGATGCGTTGAGTTGTACTTAACGCATTTTTTAATGCTTTTAAATTTTTTGTCCAATTTAGTCTTTTTGTTGTTTGTACAGTGTTTTAAATTTTTTTTGCTGTTCTTTATGTTCGACGATCGGTTGGGGATAATCACAACTATCTCTTTCTGAGTCGGGTATTTTGCCAGATACTAAATGTTCGGTATCTATCGAACTTAGTTCTGGTAGCCACTGACGAATATATTCGGCTTCGGAATCGTATTTTTGTGCTTGGGAGGCAGGATTGAAGATGCGTAGGGGTTTTGGATCCATGCCGCTTGAGGCACTCCACTGCCAACCGCCATTATTAGCTGACAAATCGCCATCATATAGCTTTTGTAAAAAATATTTTTCTCCCCACTGCCAGTTAACAATTAAATCTTTGGTTAAAAAACTTGCTACAATCATACGACAACGATTGTGCATCCAACCAATTTCGTTTAACTGACGCATGGCTGCATCGACGATAGGATATCCAGTTTTGCCTTCACACCAAGCCTGAAATAGTTCTTCATCGTTATCCCAAGGAAAATCATGAAATTCTTCGCGATATGCTCCTTTCTCTAGCTCTGGGAAAAAATACATACAGTGCTGGTAAAATTCTCTCCAAGCTAATTCTTGCTGCCAAGCTTTGATATTGTTTTTTGCTTCATCGCTACGACAATTTTCGATCGCCTCAACAGTAGTTTGCCAAACTTCACGAATACCGATCGCGCCAAATTTTAAAGCTGCACTTAGTTGCGACGTACCATCAGTAAAAGGAAAGTTACGCTGTTCGTCGTATTCATAAATAGCGCGATCGCTAAATTCTGCTAGTTTATCTCTAGCGGCAGTTTCTCCAGGTTCGACTAGTAGCGAGTTTTGCCATTCATAACCCAAGTCTTTAGCTGTAGGTAGCTCAATTGCTCCTGTTTCTCTAGCAGTTTTAACTTCTTTGTTGCTTAAATTGGTTAAATCTTTGGGCGTTTCCGCAATTGATTTTTTATCGCGATCGCTCCAACTACGCCAAAAAGGAGTATAAACTTTGTAGGGTTGGTCGGAAGTTTTGGTTTTAATTTCTCCTGGTGCGTGTAGTAGCTGATCCCAAAAATTTTTGACTTCAATTCCTGCTTCTTTTAAAGCTTCGGTAACGTCGCGATCGCGCTTTTGGGAGTAGGGTTCTACATCTAAATTCCAGTATACGGCTTTAGCTTCTATTGCTGATGCTAATTTAGGAATTGCCTTAGCTGGTTCGCCTTGAAGAATTAATAAACGAGAACCGATCTTCTGATAACTTTGCTCTAACTCTTGCAAACAGCCAATCATGTATTTGACTCTAGCAGGTGCAATATCGTCTCTTTCTAAAATGTGGCGATCGAGACAAAATAAACCTACTACCTTATCAGAGTGTTTGGCGGCTGTAGATAACCCTACGTTATCACTGATTCTCAAGTCTTTGCGATGCCAAAACAGTATTAAATCGGTCATGAAGCTTTAAATGTCTAACGGTAAATAGTTAAATTCTAGTTGACAAAAAACGGATCGCGAATCAAACTCAAGAGCGATCGCAAAGAAATTTTCTATAAGAAGCTGAGGTTTATAGAAAAACAAAAACCTACCCTTAATTACAAAAAAACAGATCGGTTATTGCTTTGCTTTTTCATTTTTGACTTCTTCAACCTTTAACACCACTACCAACATCGGTAGGAATGATATATTGCTGTAAAACTAAAAACAACACTAATATAGGCGCGATGGAAATTACCGAACCTGCCGCTACCAAACGCCAGTCGAGGGAAAACGAGCTAGCTAGATTGGCAACGGCTAGTGGTAGGGTATAGTATTCGGGACGATCTAGCACGATTAGAGGCCATAAAAAATCACTCCAAGAGGCGATAAAAGCAAAAATAGCCAGGGTAAGTAAAGCAGGACGAATAGCAGGAAGCATAATATGCCACCAAATACCTAATTCCGAACAGCCATCAATTCTAGCAGCCTCCTCTAATTCTAAGGGAACCCCTTGAAAAGCCTGTCTGAGCAAGAAGATCCCAAAAGCCGAAACTAAGTTGGGAAAAATGATTCCTAAGTAGGTGTTTCTCAAACCCAAATTAACCGCCAGTATATATAACGGAATCATCACAATTTGAAAGGGAATGGCGATCGTGGCTAAGATTGCGGCAAAAATAAGCTTTTGTCCCCGAAACCGCAGACGCGCTAAAGGATATGCCGCTAAAGCACAAAATAACAGGTTTAAACTAACAGAAAGTACTGCGACGATCGCGCTATTTGCTAAATACTGTCCGAAGGGATAAGTTTCCCATACGGTCTTAAAATTCTCGATAGTTGGCTGACTCGGAAGTATTTGCGGTGGAAAACTAAAAATGTCTTCTGTAGGAGATTTAAACGAAGTACCGATCAACCACAATAAAGGAAACAAAAAAATTATGGCGATCGCGCATAATAATAAATAGCTTCCTACAGTTTTAGTAATTGGTTGTCGGTGTGCAGCCATAAATTACCCCAAAACGAACAGTAACATCTTCGTTCGCTTTATTATAGGGTCAATATTAAATCGCAACTATATTTATTAAATCCAATCCATGACCGCCTCTTGAGAGGTAACTCGATTCATTCCAGCAGCAGCAAAGCGATCGAATGCCGCATCGGCGCGATCGCTAAAGTCTGCCCCACCAGGAACTACTACAGGTGAAGTGCAGTCTTCTAGCAAATAGACTTTTTTAGCCAACTTTGGATCTCTGGCTTGAATTTCTGCCAGCAGATCGTCTATTGTCCAAGCTACACAGTGGCTCTTTGCCTGTCCTGTAATAATTAACAGATCGAAGCTCAATAATTTATCGATAAAAGCAGTATTCTTTTGGGCGATCGCTTTACCGTCATGAGCTTCTAGTACTTCTGGACTAAGAACCGAGTAATTTTCTGTTAGGGGATTGCTGCCTTTTAACTCAAAATGAGTTTTACTCTCACGGGCAAAACTATGAAAAAAACAGGCTGATTCTACGGCAGAAACCAAAGTGTGTCCGCTGCCGCCTAAAATTGCGTGATAGGGCCAAATAATTAAGGGATACTTGCTGTATAAATTGAGCTTTCGTACATAGTGTTTGGTATAGTCTTGGAGCCAGTTATAGTCTTCGTTACTAATGTAAGGAGCAACAGCAGGATTAACTTGCCATACACCTTTTTCCACATCTTCTACAGAAATTTCTGTCATGGGAGGAGGTTGTTGTCCAGACTCATCAATCCAAAATAGCGGATGAAAAATTTGCATGGCATTATGGGTATCCATCGTCACCATGATTTCACTAATTACACCCAAATTTCGATAGATAAATTCGCATAACCGCCGATTATCATCTACTGCCCCCGTACCAGACTTACCGCCAACAAAAAGTTCGTAACCAGGAAGGCAAAAAGTATTTTGCACGTCGATCGCCAGTAAACCAACTTTGATGCTATCTTCATTTGCAGATTGTAGCTGATGCTGTTGCGCCCAATTTTTAGCTTCTGTTGTTAGTTTTTGATATGGAATCTGCCAAACTTCTCCTACCGTAGAAGGGTCGAAAAACTCAGGAATTGGCAATTGAACTCGATTATTCATGGCTATACGCTTACAGTCTTTATCGATCGCCTCAAATACACATAAGAAAAGTAAAAAACGAGCGGTAATAAGTGAATCATTTTAATGAAGTCAACGCAGTTTTTGTCGTCTAAGGCTGGAATAACGTTAACTAACTAATACTAACCATTTTATTCATCATTAGTTATTATCAAACATCGACCGACTTTCAATCCTTTTTACTTAACTTTAAAGGCAGTCTTATCTGGAATCTAGTATGACCTGGAACAGAATCAAAGCGAATATTGCCTTTGTGCTGTTGAACTACAATGCGACGAGTAATATCCAAACCCAACCCGCTCCCTTCTCCAACACCTTTACTGGTGAAAAATGGCTCAAAAATACGTGGTTGAATCTCTGTAGGAATGCCTTCACCGTTATCGATGATTTCTACTAACACGCAGTTATCTTCTATTGACGTATTGAGAGTTAGTTCGCCTTTGCCTTTCATGGCATCGATCGCATTATCGATTAAATTAGTCCAAACCTGATTTAGTTCGCTACCGTAGGCAAAAATTTTAGGAAGATCCGCAGCATAGTTTTTATGAACTGTTACCCCATATTTGATTTTATGATGCAGAATTTTCAGGGTATTGTTTAAACCTTCATGCACATTTACTTCTTGAAGCTCGGCACGATCCATATCCATATAGGTATAGTTTTTGATTGCCCCTACTAGATCGGAAATTCTGATGGTGCTTTGTTCGACATCTCTGACCAAACCGTTCATGGTTAAAGTTGCTGCCAACCAAACTAAAGCCTCGGTAAAAGCTTCACAACTCATCTCATCAGCGAGTGTCTGTAGCTGCGATCGCTCGATTCCTACGGTTACTAAATTAGAGGCAATTTCCCAGGCATCGTCGATTCCTCGTTCTTCTAACCAGTCAGCTAAAGCATCTTCGCGATCGCTTCTTTCTAAGGGTGACAGTTCTGTGTCTTGCTGCAATTCAGTTATGGCTTGTTGCTGTAGTTCTGCCAAAATTTGACGATGTCGTGCCGAGAAATGTTTTCCCCTTAGAGACAGCATTTGTTTCTGTAAATTTGCTACTGCCGAGTTTAACTGTTTGGCGGCTCTTCTACCTGCTGCGGCAGGATTGTTAAGTTCGTGAGCCAAACCTGCGGATAATTTACCTAATGCTGCAAGTTTCTCTTGCTGCCGCAATCTAACTTCTAAATCTTTGGAACGCTCTGCTAGTGCTGGTACAAACAAATCGATACTTTGGGGACAGTTTTTGAGTAATTCCTTAAAATCGTCAAACTCAATCACGTGACTGGTTTCCATACTCCGCGCCGTTGCTTGACACACTCCACCAGTCAGCATACTCAACTCGCCAGTAAACTCTCCCCGTTGATGAATAGTAACAACAATTTCTTCTTTCCCAATTTGTTTGGTAATTTTAATCTTGCCATCGAGAACCACATAAAAGCTATATGCTTCGTCTCCTTCAGCAAATAACACTTCTCCAGGCGATAGTTCTAATACCATGCCGCAAGTAGTTAAATTTTGAAGATGCTCTTCATCAAGAGTTGGAAACAGCAAAGATGCCGAACTTTCGGTCATGGCAGTTTTGAAAAGTAAAGATAATTTTAAAATATTAATCGCGAGCGACAAAAGTGATCGCATTCTATTTTTACTTTAGCAAAATTGTTCGAGAGCATTGGTTATTCATTTAACGAGTTGAATCTTATCTCTCAGTCTCCAAACACAAAATATAAAAGCTAAAAATAGTAACTCTATCCACTGAGCGATGAACGATTTTTGAATTAATGTAAACTTTGATTACATAGTGTAAATAAAAGATTCTGATATTTTTTCCCCCGAACTAACTATTGTCAGAGCATCATTTTACCAATAGTTTTTTAAAGCCAGAACAGAGTAATGTCTCAAGATAAATACGAAGAAAAATACACCAAACCCCAACTACGTCGCCAAATCAAAGATGAGCTAATGGAGTCCGACAAGGGCGGTAAACCAGGGCAATGGTCGGCTCGCAAAAGTCAGCTTCTCGTTCAGGAATACGAAAAACAAGGTGGTGGCTACAAACAAGATGAAAAAGACGATGCTGCCGAATCTTTAGAAGAATGGAGCGAGCAAGATTGGCAAACTGAGTCGGGAAACAGGGCGCGACAGGATGATAAGACCAAACGTTACTTACCAAAAGAAGTTTGGGAGCGATTGAGCGAGTCAGAAAAGAAAGAAGCAAAACAAATCAAACAAAAAGCCTCTCGTGAAGGTAAGCAATATGTTGAATGGACTCCTGCGATAAAAAGAGCGATGCAGGAAGCTGGCTATTCTGATTCGGATAATGAGCCTACTAAAAAAGAACTTTACGAACAGGCACAGGAATTAGCTATTAACGGACGCAGTCAGATGAATAAAGATGAGTTACAAAAAGCCGTTGCTAAAGCTGAAACCGACTCTTTAGAAAACCAAACTCGCGACGAACTCTACGAACAGGCACAAGAGTTAAATATTGACGGACGCAGTCAGATGAACAAAGATGAATTACAAAAAGCTGTTGCTAAAGAAAAAACTGACTAGAAAACTCTTATCTTGCAACAAAGCTCTGTACGTAAAATATAGTCGTTCTAATTAATTTCCTTACGGTTTAAATTATCGTTTCGAGGTAATGGGTAATGGGCAACGGTGACAAGTTAAGAAAAAACGATTTCAGTATTATCTACGAGAAGAAAAACCGATTCGGTTTGCTCAAACCTTTGGCTATGAGTTCGCAGACACGCCCTATTCGCGCAATCGTTTATGTCGCCCCTACTAATCAATTAGCTTAAAGCTTATGGCTARAGAGCCTAACGGCTCAACGTCGCTGAAAGCGACTAGGCGCATTCGCGCCCCACTTATGGCTTTTTGAAAATATCCTAACTTTCTTCCTCTTCCGACTCCTCAATCTGGGGATTTTCCATTTCCTCTTTAAAACCCCGCAGAGTTTTACCCAGAGAACTACCAATTTCGGGAATTTTTTTAGGACCGAAGACCAAAACGGCAACTAATCCGATAATAACTACTTCGGGCCAACCCAAACCAAACATATTTTAAGCTCCTACAGGCAATTAATAGCAATTAATAGTTAAATATAAATATAAGCTCAGTCTCAGTATATCGTTAAACTTATAGACATCTATGGCTGTTATTCACTAAACAGCCAATATACAATGTCTCAATCACCCGAATGTTAGAAACATCACAACCTTCATTACGCCAAGAACAGCATCCTCTAATTCGACAGCTTGCCGATCGCATTATTCAATATTGGCAACAGTATTTAAACTTATCTCCTTACAATTTGCCAGAAGGATTGGGCTATGTTGAAGGAAAACTAGAAGGAGAAAAGTTGCGGATTGAAAATCGCTGCTATCAAACGCCGCAATTTCGTAAAATGCACTTAGAGTTGGCGAAAGTAGGTAATAACTTAGATATTTTGCACTGCGTGATGTTTCCGCGTCCTGAATATGCTCTACCGATGTTTGGTTGCGATTTAGTTGCGGGAAAAGCTGGTATTAGTGCGGCAATTGCCGATCTTTCTCCTACCAGTCCTGAAAAAACGTTGCCTCAAGTGTATCAGAAACAACTCTCGGCTTTACCCCCAGGACAATTTTCCGAACCCCGCGAACTACCATCCTGGGCAGATATTTTTTCCGAGTTTTGCTTATTTATTCGTCCGCAAACAGAGTTAGAAGAACAAAGTTTTCTCGATCGCACCTCTGCCTATCTTCGCATTCACTGTCAGCAGGCTAATGTCGTCCAACCTGTATCGGTTCGACAACAAGAACTGTATTTAGCAGGACAAAACTATTACTGTACCAAACAGCAGCAAAATGATAAAACTCGTCGCGTTTTAGAAAAAGCTTTTGGTAAAGAATGGGCAGATAACTATATGAGTGAAGTCTTGTTTGATGTACCAGAGTAGGGTGGGCAAAGAAAAAGAGCGTTGGTAATTGAATGTATGACACACAAAATGTTTTTGTTCGTAGCTCTAAGCTCTAAGCTCTAAGCTTTAAGCTTGTCAAATTCGATCGAATCAACTCGTTACTAAAAAATCATACCTTGATTCACCAACGCCAGAAAAAGTATTGGTGGCGATTGCCGACAACTAGAAAAACTTGCCCACTTTACTATTCGTGCAAGAAGTTTAATAAATTGAAGACTTCTCGGTCAAATGTTTTTGTAATACTTCAGCATACAATTGTTCGAGGCGATCGAGATTGCGCCCTAAAGTGTAACGCTCTAAAACTCTTTGTCTGGCTTTTTGTCCCAACAGACTGGTCATTTCGGGATGGGCGTTTAATAGAGGCAGCAAAATTTTCAACTGAGCGGTAACATTTTGGGTGTCTAACACGATGCCCGCACCAGCTTCTAAAACTTCGCCATCTGCACCAGCATCGGTAGCCAAACAGGCTAAACCACAAGCCATAGCTTCTAAAAGCGAAATAGACAAACCTTCTACTAGTGAGGGTAAAATAAACACGTCTGCGGCTCTTAGAATGTCAATTCGCTGCCGTTCATCTGAAATGAAGCCCAGCCAAACAATATTATATTCTTTACCGTAGTAGGGCTGTAAAGAAGTTCTAATCGGTCCATCGCCGACAATTAGTAGTTGGGTATCTTTTCCTAGAGCGCAATGCTTCCAGGCTCTTAATAAAGCTTCTACATTTTTTTCTGTGGCAATTCGCCCTTGATAGACAAATAATTTTTTGGCTTGTAGGCGTTCTTTAAACTGAGAATAGCCAGGAGAATATTTATTCTCATCTACGCCATTGGGAATGACTGCTACTTTATAGTCTGGTACCCCTAGTTCGATCAGTAAATCGCGCTGAATTTCACTAAAAACAATCGTGCGATCGTAGCGAGCGAGAAAGGGAGCATATAGCTGATAGGTAAGATATTGGGTGCTAGATTTAAGATTGCGAATTTTACTGTCGAATGGCGGGTGAAAAGTAGCAACGAGAGGTAGTTTTAGTTCTTCACAGATTTTAGGCAGTAAAAAATCTAGAGGGGAAAGAGTCAAAGAGGCGTGTACTAAGTCTGGCTGTAAACGATGAAGAGATTGCCACAAAATTTTACTCGATTTAAGAGTAGGTATAGTATAAACCTGAGATTTATAAATAAATGGTAAAGCTATTTCGGGATTGTCAGCTTGCGGTTCATCTGATTCTAAATGAGGTTCGTACTCGCCTGGAGATTGAGCAAAATGAAGAAAACTCACCCGATAGTCTCGCTCTAACAAAACGTTAGTAATTTCCCGACCATAGGTAACATTACCGCAAAACGGTGATTTTTTTCCCAGCCAAGCAATATGCATTCAGATGTTCTTTTTTTTAGGCAACAACGAGGAATAGCTCCCAATCGATCGCCGATGGGTATTTCTATTTATCGACTGTTAGTTAATTTACCAGAAATGCTGCCATTGTCTGATTTTTTCTAGTTTTCTCCTTTTTAATTCAGGAGCTGTAAACCTGAATATATTAGAGAATTAGCTTTGTCAGTCGTTTTGTGACTGAGTAATATACATATTGGAAATTCCTCCCAATAGCGCGATCGCACCCAGGGTCAAAATTACCGCCTGCAAGCCAAATCGTGCCTCGGCTTCTGCTGCTAGAGCCAAGGGTAAAGACAGAGCGATATTAATGGCGTTATTTTGCAGTCCGAAGACTTTGCCGCGCATTTCTGTAGGAGTTTTGGACTGAATTGTAGTTTGCATCGGTACGCCGACTAATGCCGCAGACGCTCCGAGTAAAGCAGTTATTACTAAAGCCAACCAGAGATTATTAGTAGCAAAAGACAACGCAGTTAAGAATACTGCTACTCCTATCGAACCTAAAAAGCCGATTTTAGTGCGATCGAATTTTTCACCCCAATGTCCTATAACGGCTGCGCTAGCTGCCATACCTACACCTGCTGCTGCCAATAAAATCCCAAACTGATCGGCATCTATTTGGGGGATTGCATCTGCCATGCTTACTGCCAGTACTACTAAAGCTGCAAAGATCGAAAACAAGATTGTTAGCTGGATTAGAGCGTTACGAACTAAACTGTTAGTTTTTAAATATTTGATTCCTTCCCAAATATCCGAGAATACGTGAGGCTGTTCTCGTTCTTTGGTTTGCAGTTTTTCTCCTGTATTAAACCAAAGTAAGATAATTCCCGCGATCGCATAAGCACCACCGACTAAAATTTCTTTACCAATATTGCTCGGCAATCCACCTCGATCGCCCAACCAATCTGCGAAGCTTAATAAGGGTTCGCCTACGGCAAAGCCGAAGATTAACAATGCCATCATGGTTGTAGTGTAAAGCGAGTTGGCAGCGAGTAAATGTTTGTCCTTGACAATTAAGGGGATTGCTGCCTGTTCGGCAGGGGCAAAAAATTGCGTAAAGGTCGATACGGCAAAAGTTACTACCAGCATTAAGACAAAGCCTAAAGATATTCCCCAGCCAAAACTTTTTCCTGCTGCCAACCACAACAGAAGCGGTAAAACCAGAACCAAAATACCTCGTGCCAGGTTGGAAATAACTAAAATAGATTTTTTGTGCCAGCGATCGACATACACACCTGCTAAAGAACCGAATAGCACCGCAGGGATAGTAAAAGCGATGGTGACTGGCGATACCCATTGGCTGATAGGCTGGTTGGATAACTGAAAGCGATCGGCAATAATGGCAATGGTTAAAACTAAATAAACTTTATCTGCTAGTTGCGAAAAAATTTGTCCCAACCACAAAATTAAAAAGCGTCTATTTTGTAGTACGGGAGTGAATCCTTCTGAAACGGTAGCCTCAGAAGCAGAAGCATTACGATCGTTTTTGCTGGTTTTTGATTCTGTCAGATGCATTTTTTCAGTCGATCTCGATTCAATTAATAGTTATTGCTAAGGTTTAGATTTAAAATTCTACATATAAGTTATCTACTAAAGCGGCGGAACGAATTGGCTTACCCAGTTGATATTGAATGTATTCTCTTAAGATTTTTTCCACTCGCATCCAGGTAGTTTCTAAAGATATATTTAGGGTTTTTTCCCAAGCTGTCAGTTCGGTTAAAGGTAAAGAATTGTTGTTTAGTAATTGCAAAATTGTCAATTCTATGGAATTTATTTTGTAGTTAATAGTGGGATAATAATCGTCAGTATTTTCTTCTGATAATTCTGAATCTTTATTATTATAGTTTTGCACGTTTTGGGTATCGGGTTTTTTAACAGCCAGATCGATCGCGCCACCACTGTTAAAACTAAATCCTACCCGCCAGCGAGGATTATTAAAATCGGGTGCAATTGGTTTTTGAGTGAGACAACAATTGTAAACTTCGGGAGCGATACCCGCGATCGCCAGTAAATGAAATGCAGCTTGGGTTAAGTTAGGATATACAGACTGCTGCCTATCTAACTTTTCCAAACGCTGTAGATGTTCGTTAAGTAACTCGTATAGCTCAGTTTGAGGCTGTTCGCTTAGAGCCAGAGAGAGAGATAACTCTGCCAAGTATTGAGCAGTAGCCAGTTTGCCCAAATCGCGGCTCAAGCCAGGATAGGTATAGATAGTATCTGCTTGTATTATTTTATCTAAAGAACGCCCTTTAATAATCAGAAATTCATTGGTTACAAATAGTTCGGTTCTGCCGCGCAGTTGAGATTTATGTTTTTTAGCTCCTGGAGCGACAGCACGCACCAAACCATATTCAGAAGTTAATACAGTTACCAGGCGATCGCTTTCTTTGAGTGGCGAACCTTTGAGAACGATACCCGTTGCTTTATATTTTTGATTCATTTTTATTTGTCTACTTCGCGTTGCTGGCGCATTAGCTCGATACCGCGAGAAGTCCCTAGCCTGGTGGCACCAGCTTCGATTAATGCTACTGCTTGTTCTAAAGTGCGAATTCCTCCAGAAGCCTTAATTCCTATTTGTCCGCCAGTAATTTCTCGTAATAGGCGCACCGTATCTACTGTAGCACCGCCAAACCATCCCGTACTGGTTTTAAGATATGCCACTCCGGCATCCAGACAAATTTCACCTGCCAATCTAATTTCAGCTTCATTCAATACGGCTGTTTCTAATATTGCTTTAACTGTTTGTCCCGTTTCTTCACATATTTGAGCAATTTCGCGATAGATTAAATCGGACTGCTGAGTTTTTAGCCAACCTAAATTAATGACTACATCTAGTTCTGTGGCACCATTTTCTGTGGCTTCTCTAGCTTCGTATAGCTTGACGGCAGAAGTATTAGCACCAGTAGGAAAGCCAATTACCGTACAGACCTGAGTTCGTTTGTCGTAAAGTAAATCTGCTGCTTGCTTGACTGCCGTAGGATATACGCAAACCGCAGGAAAATTATATTTAAAAGCTTCTTGACACAACTGCTTTACCTGTTCTGGCGTTGCTGAGGGTTGCAGTAAAGAATGATCGATATAACTAGCAAGATCGATGTCTAAATCTGATACGGGCATAATAAATGTATTTTATTGCGCTAATATCTATTATTTTTACAAATTCCTACCTCTAGTTGCGCTTTTATTTTACTGATAGATAAGTTGAGATAAGCAGAGAGATATACTTGCTACTCGCTACTTCTTGTAAGCTTTCGCCGAGGCAGAAATCCAAGTATATGCTGCAATTCCAAACGGCAACAAAATAAAAATACCGCCAGAAACAAGAGGATGGGTTCTGACAACTGTAGTAGAAGTAAACAGAGCTATACCCAGACCACAATACAATAGACCGACTAAAGGAATTCCCAAAACTAATAAAGCAAATTTGCGATCGGAGTTCATAAGGTTTTTAGTTTAAGTTTATACAATTGACGCTTGGTAAGTCGTGTTGGAAAACTAACAAGAGAATAATTTTTATCGCGATCGCCCCAAACAACCAAGTTCTTCTTGCTACACTAGATGATACTAATGACTAAAGAATAGCTTTCGCTGGTATGAACAAAAAAAGTTCTTTCGACTCTTCTGAAATTATGTATCGCGCTGATGACTTGATGGAAGCAGCATCCAATCGCTATCGAATTACCGTTCAAGTAGCCAATCGTGCCAAACGCCGTCGCTATGAAGAAATAGATAGTTTTGACGAGCCAATGATGAAACCAGCTATTCGTGCCATTATCGAAATGTCTGACGAACTTACACAGCCAGAAATTATTGGCGATTGAACAATGAACAATGAACATTGAACAATAGGAGTTTAGCTGTTCATTGCTCATTGCTCATTGCTCACTGCTCACTGCTCACTGATTTTAGCTGTTTGATTTGGATGATGAAATATAAAGTTTATCGTCGCGCGATAAGCCCAAAGGGCATCCGCTTCGCGATCGCTTTTAGCTTGGGTTTGGTTCTTTGTGTGGCGGCAAATATTTTTGTTACCGCAAAGGCTTCCTATTCGCAACAACTACCAACCAATGTTGCCGATATTCGTCCAGATGAAGCAGCAGCAGTAGCTTATCAGCAATTTACCCAATTTCCTCTGGAAAATCAATATATCAGCCGAGAAACAAGTCAAGTAGCGAACGATAATACTTTAATCGAACGCCTGATTCGCTATCACCAATACGTCAAAGATCGCCCTTTAAACTATCGGCTAGATTGGAAACTTACTCTAGCAGACTACCTTGGTGCCAACGAACTAATTCCACCCGATCGCTATCCTGGCAATACTACTCTGACTCAAAATCCCCTCAAGGGCGATCGCGCAGTTATTGAAAGTTTGAGTCGCGAACAGAGAAATCAACTGGTAGCGACTTTAGTAAGTATTTATAACCCTCAAGCTCAAAATACCGACAATAATACACCTACCGCCTCTCCGACAACTCCAGAAAATACTAACCAGCCTAAGTTTCCCCAGCGTGGTAATGCAGATTTACTACTGCCCTAATGGAACGTTTGTTGAAAAAAGGCAGTAACTGGCGCGTCGGTTGGGACTCAGAACCGAAAAAATATCAGGGTTTAATAGGTAGCGATTCTTGGGCGATCGAACTCACCGCAGCAGAATTTAAAGATTTTTATCGCCTTCTGCAACAGCTTGTAAATACAATGGCAGAAATGGAGCGAGAACTGATGGATGAGGAGCGAATTGCCTGTGAAGCCGAAAGCAACTTGCTCTGGATGGAGGTAGAAGGATACCCCCACGCTTATGATTTACGTCTGATTTTAGTAGGCGATCGCCGCTGTGAAGGTAACTGGCAGGCAGGTGCGGCAGTTGAAATGGTTCGGGCGATCGAACGCATGATGGTTTTCTAAAATCTCTATCAGCTACCGCGATAGGTACTGTAAGACCAAGGGGAAACCAACAAGGGAACGTGATAATGAGCTTCAGTATCGCTAATACCAAAACGGATCGGAATCCGATCTAAAAACGGCGGCTCATCATAGTCTGAATAGCGAGCAAAATAATTACCTACAGCAAATACTAGCTCGTATACTCCTGCTTCTAGTTCTGCTTCTGCTAATAAAGGTTCGTCGGTACGTCCGTCATGATTGGTTTTAGTAGTTTTTAATAAGGTTTTGGAGTCGAGTTCCGTCTCCGAATCGAGTTTCCACAGGGCGATCGCAATTTCTTTGGCAGGACGACCATTAGCCGTATCCAATACGTGAGTAGTTAGTTTTCCTGACATAATTATTATTTATTTTCTTTGCTCCACCAAGTTTAATGCATAGGTCCACCTAGAATAATTTTGGCAAGGGCATCGGTAACATCCTTTTCTTGCTCGTCTTTTAACTGTTTGTACCATTCTTGAGTTAAATCTGGCTCTTTGTTATAAATAGTGTCGGTACGCTTGCGAGCTTTGAGAACTAGTTGCGCTACTCTTTCTTTGCGTTCGGCTTCGTAGCGTTTGAGGGCATCTTCCACGCTGAGATTGGTGGTTAGTAGATAGCGACACAGCACTTCGGCATCTTCCATCGCCTGACAGCCACCCTGTCCTAGAGTGGGGGTAGTAGCATGGGCGGAGTCTCCTATCAGAGCGATTCTGCCTTTGACTAAGTGGGATAGGGGATCGATGTCGCTAATTTCCAAACGGTTTACTTCTTCGGGATCGAGTTTGGCAATCAAGTTTTGCACTGGTTGCGCCCAGCCATCAAAAGTTTCATAAAGTTCGGCGCGGATATCTTTTGGCTCTACTTTAGTTCCTTTCGGTTTGGGACAGCCCATAAAATAGTAAAAGCGATCGCCACCAATGGGCATCATCGAAGCTCTTTTGCCTTCGCCGACATAAATTACCCAGACATCGTTTTCAGCTAAGTCTGGGCTAGCATCGACAATGCCGTTCCAATTTACGTAACCTGCATAGCGAGGCTCGATTTTTTCACCTGCTAGATAGGTTCGCACTACCGAATGAATGCCATCTGCGCCGATAACTACGTCTCCCGTAGCGGTAGAGCCATCTTCAAAAATCGCCGTCGCGCTGTCGGCATCCTGTTTTACTTCCACACAGCGCATTCCCATTCGTACATCTGCTTCGCCGAAAGCATCGAGCATCATCTGCTGTAAATCGGTACGCGATACGGGATAGGGTCTTTGTCCGACTTGTTCGATCAAAGGCATCAAATTAACGTGGTTTAAAACTTCATCTTTGTGGCTGCGGTACTCCATACGGTTCATTTGTCCCCCGATAGCTGCAACTTCTTTACCCAGCCCCAACCTATTGAGAATTTTAATCCCGTTCGACCACAAAGAGATACCAGCCCCCGCAGGACGTAGTTTGCTAGTTTTTTCGTATATTTCTACTTCGTATCCTGCCTGACGTAAGGCAATACCTGCCGATAGTCCTGCCATTCCCGCGCCAATAATAACTGCTTTTAGTTCGTACATTGTATTAATTGATAATTGATAATTGACTGAGAAAACCTCAACATATTCAATCGATGTGTCGATCGTTATTACTCTCCGCCTGGAATAATTATGTTCAAGATCAAAGCTGTAATTCCGCCAGTAGATATACCAGAAGAAAAAAGATTTTGTACTATTGGTGCGGAAGCTTCGAGAATTTCGGGAACAAAGGTAACGCCCAAACCCAACCCTAGAGATACGGCTAAGATAATTGAGTTACGTTTGCTGAGATTGACACAAGAAAGAATTTTAATTCCTGCTACGGCTACAGTACCAAACATGATAATGGTTGCACCTCCAAGTACTGGTTGGGGTAGTGCCTGAAAGATACCTGCAATAATTGGAAATAAACCGAGAATGATAAAGATAACCGAGATAAAATAGCCTACATAGCGACTACCTACCCCCGTCAGTTGAATTACACCATTATTTTGACTGAAAGTCGTGTTAGGAAAAGTATTAAAACAGGCAGCAATAATTGAATTGATCCCATCTCCCAAGACACCTCCTTTGATACGTCGAAAATATATTGGTCCTTCAATTGGTTCGCCAGAAATTGCCGAGGTAGCAGTCAAATCGCCGATAGACTCGATCGCGGTAATGACATACAAGAAAGCAAAGGGAATAAACGCACCCCAGTCAAAACCCAGTCCATAGCGAAAGGGAATGGGAAAAGCAATTACTGGTAGTGCGCTCAAGTTGCTAAAGTCTACTAAACCAAAAGGAATAGAAACTAAATAGCCGACGATCAAACCAATTACAATCGATGACATCCGCAGAAAATTATTGTTTACGCTGTTGAGCGCGACGATAACTGCCAATACTAAAAATGCTATTAATAAATAAACGGGACTGCCAAAAGTTTCGTCATTTTGGGCTGGTACGCCACCGCCCATACTAGTGATGCCAACTTTAATTAAAGTCGTGCCGATAAGGGTTACTACTACACCCGTTACTAAGGGCGTAATAATTTTATTTGCCAAATGCAGAAACCGACTGATAATAATTTCAACGAAAGCCCCAAAAAAACACAAGCCAAAAATTAGCTGCAAAGCCTCTTGAGGTGTACCGCCAGCACCCGTAACCCCCAAGCCAGCACCGATAATCGGTCCTAAAAAAGCAAAGCTCGTCCCCTGGATACTTAATAACCCCGAACCTACGGGACCAAATCTTTTAGCTTGAATAAAAGTTGCAATTCCAGATACTACCAAAGACATACTTAAAATAAAGGTAGTATCTGCTGGTGGCACTTCTAAAGCTCCACAAATAATCAAGCCAGGAGTAATAATGCCTACAAAACACGCAAAGACATGCTGTAATGCCACAAAGATCGATTCGACAAAGGGCGGACGGGCTTCTAAGCCATAAATCAAATCCGATTCAATAGCGGTGGGAGCTTCTGTTCGAGTAGTTTCTTCTAATGTCAATTCTTGATTCGGTTGTACCATAGTTTAGTTATTTATTATTTTTAATTAGGAGCGAAGAATAATTTGCCTGTAAATAAATTTGGTTTTGAAAATTAGCCAAAGCGTAATGTCATAAAAATAAAGCGAGCGATAAATATAGCTGCCAGAATCCAGGTTACTAAAGGAACATCGCCAGCCCTACCTTTAAAGGTTTTAAGGATTGGGTAAGCAATTAGACCAACAGAAAGCCCTGCGGCAATGGAAAAGGCAAAGGGAATAAAAAAGATGGTTAAAAAAGCAGGTATAGCTTCGGTTAAATCTTCCCAGTCGATCGTGGTGATGCTGGCTAACATTAACACCCCGACTATAGTGAGAGCGGGAGTGGTAGCAAAAGCAGGTATGGCTTCAAAAATCGGCGTAAAGATGAGGGATATGAAGAATAATGCTGCCACGATTACAGATGTAAAACCAGTGCGTCCTCCTTCGGCAACACCCGAAGCCGATTCGACAAAGGTGGTTACGCTGGAGGTTCCCATAATTGCGCCTGTCGTAGTAGCGATCGCATCGGCAGTTAGGGCTTGATTGGCTCTGGGTAATTCGCCATTTTCGTCGATATATCCCGCCTGCATCCCCACCCCCGCTAAAGTGCCAATGGTATCGAACATATCGACAAATAAAAATACTAGCAAAGCTGCAACAAAATCGATCCAGTTGCTGCCGTTAATTCCTGCCAAACCCGTAAATGCCGCACCGAATAAATCAACGGGAAAGGCTGGAATTGAGGCAATGCCTTGGGGGGCGTTAGCGACTCCAAACAGCCAACCGAGTAAAGCCGTACCGACAATGCCCCACAGTAATGCCCCTTTAATTCGCCGCACCATAAATAAAGCAGTCAGAAAAATACCAAATACAGCCATTAAGGTCTGTGGTTGTGCCAGACTGCCAAAATCGGTTTTGGTTACTTCGCTCGCGACAATCAGTCCCGCTCCGCCCGTTTCTGTGGTTCCTCCCAAGCCGATATATGCCAGAAATAAGCCAATCCCTACCGTAGTAGCGGATTTGATTGAAGTCGGTACCGCAGTAATAAGGTGGCGGCGCACGTCGGTAACTGTCAGCAGGATAAAAATTATTCCTTCTACAAATACGCAAGCTAAAGCTGTCCGCCACTCAATACCCAAACTCAAGACTACCGAATAGGCAAAGAAAGCGTTTATTCCCATACCAGGGGCAAGAGCAAAAGGATACTTGGCAAATACAGCCATAATTAAGGTGCCGATACCTGCCGATACTGCCGTTGCCACTACCAACTCGGCAAATAAATCTCTAGGTTCGTTGATAAATATGGCATCGGAAAGAATTAAGGGATTTACGACCAAGATATACGCCATGGTCATAAAGGTAGTAATTCCAGCCAAAATTTCCGTCCTAAAATTAGTTCGATAGAAATCGAACTGAAAGTAATTGGCGATCGCACCCTGCCAACCGTTACGGGGTGGCTTACCCATAGGGCGTTGCGTTTCGGTACGATTTATTACATCTTCGTTGACATTCATGTAAATTATCCCCGTTTGAGTAAAGCCTTCTACCGCCTTAGCGTCTTTTGGCTCGTTAGTCGGCGAATGCCGTTATTTAGTTTTAGATCGAAGGCAAGATCGAAATCGGTAGTTTTAACTACAGCCTTCTGCCATAACAATTCAATTACTGGAAATCTTTTTAAAGATTGCCGATATGGTGCAAGTGCACACCTACTTTTTAAATATTTCATGCTGCGTGACTAGCATGATTTTTGTGTCCTAGTCATGATTGATGTTTAGGGCATACTGTATACAGATCTTCTCGACGAGTTTGTATCTTTAATTACTAAGCGAGCTTTTGTCACAAAACTACAATTTATTTAGTTCAAAACTAGAAAGCATTCCTGTATAGGGCTTGGCAATGGGATAGGCTAAGTCACCAGTTTTACTGGTAAATAGTTTTAATCCTGCTAGAGCTTCAACAAACTTGACAGCAGCACTAACACCGTCAATTACGGGAATGTTTAAAATATTACCGATTTGACTGGCTAAATCTGCCATGCCACCACAGCCTAAAACTATTGCGCCGCAGTCATCTTCACTTATTGCTTTACGGCACTCTTCTAAAATAATTGTTTTAATTTCAGTATCTGTTTCCAAGTCCAAAACGGGCAGATCGATCGCCCGAATTTGACGACACAAATGACTCATGCCGTAGTTATTGACTAAATGGCGGGCGATAATCTTGGTTCTGCTGAGAGTGGTGACGATTGAAAAACCAGTAGCCAAAAAACTTGCTGCGTGCATCGCCGCCTCGGCAATACCAACTACAGGTGCGGTAGCCAATTCCCTAGCCGCTAGTAAACCAGGATCGCCAAAACAAGCGATGATATAGCCATCTATTCCTTCTGCTTCTCCCTGGCGAATTTCATCGAGAATCCCCACCATGCTTAGAGCTTCGTCGTAGTGACTTTCAATAGAAACAGGACCCATTTTAGGATTACAGGCAATAATTTCCGTTTCTGGATTGGCAACCGAACGAGCGATCGCGCCAATTTTCTCGGTCATACTAGCAGTAGTGTTGGGATTAATTACTTTAATTTTCATTAGTTCGAGGGAATTTTGACTTTTTTGCCTGTGTTAACATGCAGATTCAGCGATCGGAGTGTTTTAGTCAAACAGTACTACTCTTATGGAAGCTTGAGTTTGTGAGATAAATTTGCCTCTATTCAATAAAAGCAAGCACGAGGGTAGTTTTGGAATTAAAAAGTAAACTTTTCAAGAGATTGGCTTTATGGTTTCTTCTCACTGCAAAATCGGAATTATCGGTGCGGGAGCATCTGGTATATATTTGGCTATTTTACTAGCGCAACAAGGATATCAAGTAGATTTATTTGAAAAATCATCTTATCCTCGTACCGATGGCTGCGGTATTTTATTGATTTCCCAAGGATTAGAAACGCTGCGGCAAGGCAATCTTCAGCTTTGTCAACAAGTTATGAATTCTGGGGTAAAAGTTAACAAATTTGAGTTTCGCAATTTCAAAGATATACTAGTTAATTCTCAATCTCCTCAATACTCAACCGAGCAATTGCCTAGCTTACTAATTCATCGTAAAGCTATTTTAGAGACACTTCTAGAATTTTTACCGCCAGAATCTCTGCATCTAAATGCCGAATTTGAATCGATTGAGTCAACTGAGGAGCGAGTAACAGCTTATTTTAAAGATGGTACTCAGTGGCAGGGAGATTTATTAGTCGGTGCTGATGGTTTGTTTTCGCAGGTGCGCGAGTTAGTTGTCCCCAATATCAAACCTTTTTATTTGGGCGATATCGTCTGGCGGGGCATAGTTGCAGACGATACTTTTTGCACTGATGGAAACTTTATTGTTTACGTTCGCAGTCGCGGTATTTATGCAAATTTCTTCGATCTCGGCAATGGTTTAACTCATTGGGGCTTTTTTATCGAACGAGAAAAAGATGAGCTAGAGCGATCGCTGAATATTCCACTTCCATCTGAAGAACTTGCCAAACTTCCCAGTGAAGCAAGAAGTGTAATAGAGTCTACTCCGCCAGAGCAAATCGTTACTCGTTTTTCTTACGATATCGATCCCTTACCGCAACTTTATCGGGGCAGGATTTTATTAATTGGGGATGCAGCCCATGCCAAAAGCCCTACACGAGCTAGAGGAATGACCTCTGGTTTGGAAGATGGATTGGCATTAGCGCAATTTTTAGCTTCTAGTTCTGATATTTCCGAAGCTTTAGCTCTATTTGAAGCAGAAAGAAAACCAATTGTCCATGAATATCAACGCACGAGTCGCAAGCAAAGTTTAACTATCGGTCGTTCTCAAAAAAAAGGAGCCGCTTAGAAAGTTAAAAGGCAAAAGTTAAAAGTCAAAAGGAGCGGCGACCCCGCGTCATGCCCTCCAGACTTCACGACGCTAGAGAACGCGCCGCAAATTAAAAATTAAAAGACATAATTAGCAATTGAGGTAAATGAGATGACTCAATTTCGTCAAGGGACTCTACCTTTTCCTACTAATGAACTAGGAGAAATGGTTATTCCCGAAGTTAGCTATAACGAATTTAAAGTACCGTTTGCTTTTTTGCATAACTGTGGGACTTGGGAAGGTACTGCCAGACGTGTTAACACTAAAGGAGAGAAGATTGACGAACACTTAGTTCGGGTCAAAATTGAAGTTACGGATTCTCAATACGTTCAAACCAATACGGTCCGAATTAATACGCCGAGAGAGGTAACAGCTAAGTATTTTGGTAGTTTTTCTGAAGGTAAGCTGGTTTTTCCGCTTACAGATGAAGTTTATACTTTAGGCGGTGAAAAAGCATTGGGATTTTCAGGAATTGCCTGGGCTGTAACTGACGATCTAATTGTTTATCGTGGTAGTCGCACTTTACAAGGGTGTAAAACCTACTACAACGAATTAATCGCTTTGGTAAATCGAGAGCGGCGGGTAAGAACGACTCAGGTTTATGAAGAGGGTGTCTATAAGTTGGTAACTATAATCGAAGAAACTAAGGTCAAGCAGTAAAACCTGTTTGCTATCTATCTTCTCTACTTAAATGTGATAGTAGAGACTCATCTTAAACAATTGTAATAACTCAATCTTTAGTCAAACTTAAGTTATATCTGGTGCGGATAATTACTTTAAATAAAGTTATCCCCAATCTCCCATTTTCCTAATCCCCTATATCCAAAATATTAAATTCGACCAGACATAATATTACCTATTAATCGGGCTTATTTCTGACTCTGTAACTACTGGTTCTTCACTTACACGATCTTCCAAAGACTTGGGTAACACCAAGTTAAGAATCAAAGCGCAAAGCGATCCGACAGAAATACCCGATTCTAAAATGCTGCGTAGCTGTTCGGGAAATCCTGTTAGAGCTTCGGGAATATAGGGAACTCCCAACCCTGCCGCTAGAGATGCTCCCACAATTACCAAAGAGCGATTGGTCATATTTATTTCTCGTAGAATATTAAACCCTGCCACCGCAACCGTACCGAACATGAGCATAATCATTGCAAAGGGAATAAAGGTAGCAAAATTGAAATCCAGACCGAAGCGAAAGGGAATGGGAACATTGAATGCTGGTATGCTACTTAACTGGCTAAAGTCTGTCATGCCCGAAATTATGGCGATAATCGAACCGACAATTAGACCGATAATCACCGATCCCATTCTCAAATAGCGATTGGTGTTGGCACTACAAACTGCTACTACTACAAATACGGGAATAGAAACCGCCCAGTATCTCAAGCTGCCATAGTCGCCAGCCTCCTGAGCCACATCGCCYCCTGCCATATCGTGCATACCAAAGCGAATTAAGGTCAAACCAATTAAGGTAACAGCCGTTCCCGTAACGATAGGGGGAAAAATAATCTTGGCAAAATGCAAAAAACGACTAAGGATCATTTGAATAAACGAGCCAAAAAATCCCATACCCAGAATTAGTGCCAGAGTTTCTTCAGGAGTACTGCCAGCGGCACTGGTAACGGCAATAATGCTAAAAATAGGCGGTAAAAAAGCAAAACTCGGTCCTTGAATGCTGAGTAAACCAGAACCAATGGGACCGATGCGCCTAGCTTGAACAAAAGTGGCAAATCCAGCAACTAAAAGAGTCATGCCAATAATGTAGCTAATGTTGGCAGCATCTAAATCTAAAGCGCGACCGATTAAAATTGCAGGAGTAACGCTAGGAACAAAAATTACGCAAACGTGTTGTAGTGCAACCAGAATAGCGGTTTGAAAGGGAGGATTATCTTACAAACCAAAAATTAGATTACTTTGTTTTAATGCTGTAGTTGCATTTGAGTCGCAAAGCTCTGTTTGTGTCATTACTCTCTATCCAAACAAAATTCAAGTTATTTATGAGTGCGTTTTGAATAATCGATCGAGTTGTATTATTTTCGAGCAAAAAGCTAGAGCGAAATATAAACATATACAGTACACGTTTTAGTAAAAAATAAAAAAAATTACTGTATTTTTTACTACAAGTTTTTAAGTAGATAAATCATTTTATTTACCATTTATCAATGAGCAATTAACAGTCATCAACGTTCACTGTTCGCCGTTCATTGTTTAATAATTGGTCATGTTTTTTCTTTTGACTTTTCATTTTTGACTTTTGAATTTTTTTCTTCATTTTGTTTGACGACGAGATAACATTTTCATAGCAAATAGTGCAACTCCAATTAGAGCAAAAGAAAAGATAGTAGTTAGAGTTCCTAAGGCATATAGTGCGGGAGAAGTAACATTAGTAGTCATGCCAAAAATTTCTAACGGCAAGGTATTAGTTTCGCCAGAAATTAGCGAAGTCCGCGTAAATTCATCATATGAAAGAGTAAATCCAAGTAAAGCCACACCGACTACACTAGCAGCAATTAAAGGAAAAACTATTTCCCAAAAAGTAGTGGTTTCGCTAGCACCCAAATCGCGAGCAGCTTCTTCATAAGCAGGATTAAAACGACCGAAGATTCCTAACATAATTAAAAAAGCAAAGGGCAATGTCCAGGTTAGATGTCCTGCCAAAGCTGAAGAAAACCATTGAACTGGTAAATCGATCAGACTAAATAAAATTCCAATACCTAAAGAAACTAAAATACTAGGAACGATCAAACTAGAAATAGTAAGATAAAAAACTACGCTAGAACCTTTAAATTGCTTGCGAAAAGCCAATCCTGCCAAAACACTAAAAACAACTGTAATTAGAGCAATAATTATTGCTAAAGAAAAAGATCGGCTAAATGCCTCGACAAAATTTCCTACCCGTTGTTCTTCAAATACAGATTGCAACCAATAAAAACTAAAGCCACGCATGGGAAAAGTTAGCGTTCCCTTCGGTCCTTGAAGGGACAGCAAAAACATCACAAACATCGGACCATAGAGAAATAAAACAAACAAACCAAAGAAAGCCGCTAGAAAATAATAAGAAATTGGTCTTTTAGATTTAGCCATTATTTTAAAGTCAAAAATAAAAAGTTGAAAGTCAAAAAACAATAATTACAGAGTTGCAAAAAACTAATTTTATGGTCTTTCTAAGCAAAAAACATACGAAAATATGTACTATTTCTTTCTCTTTAATCCCTCGTCCCCAATCCCTAATCCCTCCAAACAAATTACTAAGATAGTACGGAAATTAATTAGAACGACTAGAGTAGTAATTTACCCAAAAATGTATTCAGCCATCGAAAATTGTTGCTAGTTTAAAAATTTTTTTCATTATAAAAACCGATAATTTTTACCTTTTGCCTTTTGCCTTTTTTAAAGTTGTTTGCGAATGTCTACAGTTCGTAAAATTAAAGCCACAATAATTAATGCTAAAAGTAATAGGACGATCGCGTTAGCTGCTGCCATTGGATACTGCAAACTGTCAATTTGATTTTTGATTAGATAACCGACAGAAGATGATTTACCGCCACTCATCAGACGCATAGTGGCAAACTCGCCCATAACTAAAGTGATAACAAAAATCGAGCCGATCGCAATTCCAGGGGCAGATAGAGGCAAGATAATTTCTTTTTGAATTTGCCCACCCGACGAACCTAAATCTTCCGCCGCCGCAATCAAGGCGCGATCGATCCTGACCATACTGTTAAAAATAGGTGCAATCATAAACAGACAGTAAAGCTGCACCATAGCTAGAATGACGGCAAAGTCTGAAAACAAAAAAAGTTCGATCGGGCGATCGATCAGATGCAGTCCCATCAAAGCTTGATTGAGCAATCCTTCTCTGCCTAAAAAAGGTATCCAGGCAATCATGCGAATGATATTAGAAGTTAGAAAGGGAACGGTGCAGACTAAAAACCAAATCGTCTGCCATTGGGGACTTTTGACATGAAATGCCAAAAAATAAGCTACGGGATAGCTAATTAACAAGCAAATCAACCAAACGATCGCCGCAAATTTAAAAGTATTGAGATAAGTAGATAAATAGACCTTGGAAGTAAAAATCCCCAAGTAGTTACCAAAAGTAAAGCCTGGAGTCATAGCAAAGCCATTAAAATTCCAAAAACTGACAATGGCGATCGCGATAATTGGTAACACCAAAAACAGTACAAAGATTAATGTCTGCGGTGTTGCCAATAAGTAAGTAGATATTTTGTTATTGGACATAAGCCTGAAAAAGTTAAAAGTTAAAAGTTAAAAGTTAAAAGTTAAAAGTCAAAAACTTTTCATAGGCAGCAAATAAATAAAAGCTCAAAATCAAAAAATTAATAAATTAGCAAAATTCTTTGTGTTTGAGGTTAAAAAGCAAAAACAGTACGGATTAAGCCAATATAATCAGTGCTGTTGTCTTCGTTGTGTTCGGGATTGGTTATGACTAGCAAACCAGGAGTAATGTTGATGTTGTCGTTTAGTTGATAGCGATAAAAAGCCTCGATCGCATAAGAAGTATCTTCGTCTTCAAATTCGTCCACCTCATTGTCAATTACTTTAGAAGGCTGACCGAAAACCAAACCTCCCAAATTTCCTTCTTTACCTAAATCGGGAAAAGATAAAACTACCGCCCAGTAAAGAATATCTGCATCGGCACCGTCATTTACTCCACCTTTGGCTGTGGCTTGGGTCAAACCTGCCCAACCACCCAAAACAATGTTAGGACTCAGAGTATATTGAGTCTCCACCCCGTAGGAGTTATAGGCAACGGGTACGGAAGCAGGAACGCTTGCTTCCTCACCTGTTTCTGGGGGAATTGCCGCAACGTCTTCACCAAAGGGAGTAGTGGCATTTTCACTGCCAAAAAATCCGCCTGCTGGAGCGTTTGCGCTACCGTCGTCATAACCTCGTAGGTAAGTTAGGGCAAAAGCAAAACTTTCAGTGGGATAAAGAGTTAATTGAGCTAGTGCGCCATAAGGACCGTTAAACAGCCCAGAGTTAGGATTATTTGCCGTCGGATCGCCGCCAAGATAACCACCAGAGACATTAATCGACTCGGTTACATCGTATTGAAAACCTACCCCCGATAATCCACTTTGAAAATAAATCGGACTACGAAGAGAGAAACCAGAAATTGTGGTGTCGTAATCGCCGTCTACGGGATTGAGAGTAGGGGCAAACAAATCGAGAAAACCAAAGGCTTCAACAAAAACCTGTCCCTTATCGCCAATGGGAAAGCGATATTCTAGTTGATTGACTGTAAATTGATTGTCGGTTGGGGAAGTAAAGGATAACCTTGCCATTCTCGTTCCCGTTGCATCACTGAGATCTGGAGTATTACCAGCCTGCAAGCGGACTCTGAGTAAATCCCTGCCGCTAAAGCTCGAATCGAGTACCAAACGCACCCGTTCGGAGAAAAAGATTTCGTCGTCAACCGAATCATCACTGTCGGCTTTTTCGTCGCCAAAGGCACCAGCTACCGCAAATAAGGCTTGACCTACCAGCTTGGTAGTAGTAGAAAACTGGTTATCTTCTAAAAAAGCAGTTCTGGCTTCTAGATTGTCTACTCGTCCGCCAATGGTTGCTAATTCCGCTTCAAATTCTTGAGACAATCTGCTTAAAGTATCTAAATCGTCTCGTGAAATTGTTTCAGTCTGAGCAATTAATCGCTCGATCTGATTCAAACAAGAATTTAAACCAGCGGCAAATTCATAGCGAGTCAAAGCTTGACTACCTCTAAAGGTTTGGTCTGGATAACCAGCGATACAACCATAGCGTTCTACTAAGCCTCTTAGTGCTTCGTAAGCCCAATCTGTTGGGGCAACGTCTTTTAACTCAGATACGTTAGTAAGTTGAGATAGAGGATCGCTAGAATCTAATAAATCTTCAGTAATCTCTTGTCCGTAAGCAACATTAGTCAGCATTAGCAAAAATCCAAAGACAGTACCACCCAGCCTCAGAAATAATCCGAGTAAATTCATAACTTTATTCCTCACACTAAAAAAAGTTAAAAGGAGCGGCGACCCCGCGTCGGCGAAAGACGCAAGGGAACGCGCCGCGATGCAAAAGTCAAAAATGAAGTATTGGTATTTTCTCCCTTGCACCCTGCACCCTTGCTCCCCTGCTTCTTCTACGCCACGATAAATTCCGTCCATTTGTAGACGAGATATACTTGTTCTTGCATGAATGAATTCCAGCAAACTATATCGCCGACGCGATCGCGAAATGATCCGCCATCTCTTACCGCACCTTTAGATTCGATTTTCTCGCCATAAGGATCGACTATCTCAATGGCGGCAGGTTTGCCTTCATACCAAAAGTCCCATTCTTCTGGTTTCATAAACTTCTTGGCGTTTTCAGGGGTGGCACTGTAGTAACCCTGTCTGCTCAAAAACCCGCCTATCCAGCCATCTACTACCCAATTGAGATAGTCATAAGCTGCATCTAGTTCGATGCCAGAGAGATTTTTTGATAATCCCAAACCACCGCCCCAACCGCGATAGCCTTCTTTTAAAGGTGCATAAATACAGGGCAGTCCCCTGGCTTTGACGGCAGTGACGGCAGGCGACCACATCGACTGTAAGACTACTTCCCCCGATGCCATAAAGTTAACCGACTCGTCAAAGGTTTTCCAAAATGCGCGAAAATGACCGTCCTGCTTGCGATCGATTAAAATTGCGGTTACTTTGTCTAATTCTTCTTTAGTCATGTTGCCTTTATCGGCAAAATTCATCAAGTCCTGCGCCTCCAATACCATCGCCGCATCCATAATTCCAATTGAAGGAATATCTAGCAAAGAAGTTCTGCCCTTAAATTCGGAATTGAATAACTCTGCCCAAGATTCAATTTTTCTGCCTACCAAATCGGGACGATAGCCTAAAGTATCGGCACCATACTGGTAGGGAATAATCGTCGCCCAGTTTGTCGGTTCTGGTGCAAATTCTGTCGAATCTTTGCCTCTAACAAACATTACCTTTCGCGGTGCCGTTCCTTGAGAGTTATTTACTCTCGCCCCCGAATACAATTCTCCTGTAGTAAAAATTGGCGTAATTTTGTCAAATTGTTTAATCCGACTGACCTCGATCGCTTGCAGATTTCCCGAAGGAAAAACCAAAGGTAGGGAAAAGAATTCACCGTCAAAAATATCGTATTGTTTGGGCTGGCTGATGCCGATTTGAATTACCTCAGCCGTACTGAGAGCGCGCATTTGCAGCTTGAAACCCAGATCTTTTTCTGCTCGATCGCGAATATCATTATTTTGAGCCGCCCCAGTGCCGACAAAACGTAAAGTAACGTCTTTGATTTTGTTAGTAATTAGAGTAGGACTTTGGTTAGCAGCTTCTTTTTTAGGCGAACAACTAATTGCTGCCATACTTGTAGCCCCTGCTGCCAATCCTGTTTTAAGCAGTGTGCGCCGATTAATCATAGAAAAAGTCAAAAGCTAAAAGTTAAAAAGAGCGGCGATCCACAGAGGCTATCGCCTCAAAGCCGCCTAGCGGCGTTTGCGCGTACGCGCTGTTCGTCTTATGACGCTAGGGAACGCGCCGCGATGCAAAAATTTGAAATCAAAAAGTTAAGATGGGACAGAATTTGTCAAAATGAATTTATGACGATGACGGATAAGCCGTTTGATATTTGCGAACGAACTTTTCAGTTTTCTGTTAGAGTTGTTAATCTTTGTTGTTTTCTTAATAAAAAACAGTCAACCGTCAAAGCATTATCTAACCAGTTAATCAGATCGGGAACTTCTATTGGTGCGAACGTGGAAGAATCCAGAGCAGCCCAAAGTACTGCTGATTTTATCCATAAATTAGAAATTGCTCTCAAAGAAGCCAGAGAAACTAGATATTGGATACGCTTACTTATTGCTACCAATTTAATTCCAGAAACTAGATTGCTTCCTCTTTTAAATGAAATAAATGAATTAATGAACATTCTCGCCTCAATGATTATTAAAGCCAAAGAAAATAGAAAAAAATAGTTTTTGTCCTTAGCGATCTTCATAAGTACCTCAAACTCCTTTTTTATATGAGATTTAGTTTTTGACTTTTCCCTTTTGACTTTTGACTTTCGTTAGTAGGGAAGGAAAATACAGTTATCCTTTGACCAACTGAGAACGACTAATTGTCCTTCTTGCATCGAGTTAGAACGCCAATCTTCGGTACGGATCTTGTAAAGTAAATCTTGTCCTGTCGATTCTGCCATTAGGGAAACTCGCGTTACATAGCCCGTCATTTCTACTGCGGTAATTCGAGCCGATATTTGATTGGCAGCCAGGGAAGATTGGGCGGGAATATCGGGAGTGTATGGTTCGACCGACATTAAATCGGGACGAATCGAACAGGCGGCTTCCGTACCTACAGCAACTCCATGTCCGCGACAGAAAATAGTTCCCAAATCTGCTACTTCTAGTTGAATTAAATCTAGTTCGGCATCTTTAACACAGTTGATTACCTTCCCTTTGAAGATATTATTATCGCCCATAAACTTAGCGACAAACTGAGAAGCGGGAGTGTCGAACAGTTCGTCAGGACTGGCAACCTGGTCGATCTTCCCGTGAGTCATAACCACAATGCGATCGGAAAGAGAAAAGGCTTCTTCAACATGGTGCGTTACCTGGATAAAGGTCATGCCAAATTGCTTTTGAATTTTACGCAATTCCGTTCGCATCCTTACCCGCAGGTTTTCATCCAAGGCACTTAAGGGTTCATCGAGCATCAACACTTGAGGACGAGTTACTAACGAACGTGCCAAAGCAATTCGCTGTCTTTGTCCGCCACTGAGTTGGTCTGGCAGGCGATCGCTCAAGTGACTCAATCCCACTAAGTCCAACATTTCGCCAACTCTAGTGCGTCTTGCTGCTGCTGGCACTTTTTGCATCTTTAGTCCAAACTCGATGTTTTGCCAAATTGTCTTGTGTGGAAACAAGGCATAACTCTGGAACATCATCGAGGTACTGCGTTTGGCTGCTGGTATACTGTTTACTTTTAGATCGCCAATAAAAATATCGCCTTTGGTTACTTCTTCGTGTCCTGCAATCATCCGCAATGCTGTAGTTTTTCCGCAACCGCTAGGACCGAGCAAACAGCAGTAATATCCCGCAGGGATTTCTAAGGTTAGATCCTCTACTGCTGTAAACGTACCGTATTTCTTGGTTACGTCAATCATCGAGACACCAGCAGCGTTATTTTGTAAATCTCGTTCGATTTGCGATCGCTTTGGTTTGGTCGTAACACTGGTCGCAGTATTAATATTCATGATTTGCTATTGCCTACAAACTAAAAGCTAAATTTGTCTGAAATTCTTACTTGCCAATCGATGCGAAAAATTAATTAACCTAGAACATTTGCCAAACAATATACTGTATACAGTGAGCGAAATAAAAAGTATTTACTGTAAGTCCGTATACAATTTGCAATTTGTTACCAAAATATTTGGTGTTTATCTTCAGCTAATGTTTCAAAACTCAAGAAACCTATTTAGTTGCAATGGTTGCGTTAGTTTGTATTAATAATTACCGAGAATTGTTTTGTTACAAAACTAAATCTTTAAATAAAGACAAAAGGCAGAAGAATAAAAATCTAAACTATTTTTAAAATTAGTTTTTAGGTGGCAAGAACTTCTTACTTTAGATAGATAACAGTAAAAAAATGTATATGATTTTCCCTTGTGTTTGAATTAGTACGGAAACCAGAAGACAAAAGAAATAAATATAGAAGTTAAGTAAGTAGACTAATTTAAAATAATCTTTGACGACTATTAGTTGAAAGGATGTTCGTGATTTACTGTCTTTTGCCGTTGTGCGGTTAATAAATACCTACTTACTTAAATAGCGATCCAGTAACATTTATTAATATTTTTTGTAAACATGGCTGCTAAACGAGTTTTACTTATCGACGATAACGAAGATAATCGAACATTAGTTAAGTTTGCTCTCGAAATGAATACAGACTGGGAGGTTTTATTAGCTTCAGATGGAGTAAAAGGTGTTACTAAAGCAGAATTAGAACGACCCGATGTTATTCTGTTAGACGTAATTATGCCCTACTTAAACGGATTAGAGGTTTATGAAGTTTTAAAGAATAATTTATTTACCTGTGCGATTCCTTTAATTTTTATTACGGCTACGACGCAGACCAAAGTAATTGCTAAATTAGAAAACACTTTAGCCACAGGAGTAATTATTAAGCCCTTCGATCCGCTTAGACTAGACACACAAATTGCCAAGATTTGTAACTGGAATTTAGAATCAATTGGTAAAACAGTGGTTTAATTTTAACTAAAAAATAAAAAGATATTACTCCTCAACGCCGTTAAGACCGTCCGCTAACATTTGTCGAATTAGTTCGGCATTTTGCTCGGCTTTTTGGGCCAACTCTTGATAATGCTCTATTCTGAGGCGGTCGCGATTGAGGTGTTCCGCCCGACTTGCCATCCGTTTGTATAGCGACACATTCTCCAGCAAAGAGCGATATGCCGCCCACAGTGCCTCTTCTAGTTTCTCCGACTCTCGGGCTTTTAAACTTTTTTCTGAATAGGCGTGTCCAGTACGGCAGCGAAAATGAAGTAGTCTTTCTCCTTTTTTTTCCCATAAAACGCCGCCACAGTCGGGACAGGTAAACTCTGATGGCTGTCCAGGTCGTCGTTCGCTATTCATAGCCTTTTTATCTAGTTCTGCAATCTCCGAATCATATTCAATTGATTCGGAAATAGATGCCGATTTATCTGCCAAAGACTGTTGGGCAAGAGATATTAGTGCAGTTGGTATCTCTGCAATTGGTAAGATACGATCTACCTCAACATTTTCGATAGCATTACGCGGCATCGAGTCATAGAGTGCGTCGTTTGGATCTTGAACGATCGCTATGCCACCACATTTCTTGATTGCTAATAAACCAAAGGTGCCATTATCGAGTGTACCCGATAATAATACGCCGATTACAGAAGTGCTATAGGCACGTGCTGCCGTGCGAAATAACGGATCGATCGCAGGTCGAGTACCATTTTCTTTGGGTCCATAGGACAGACGTACAAATCCCGACTCTACTAGTAAATGACGATTGGGCGGTGCGACATATATTCGTCCTGATTGAATTGCTTCTCCATCTTCGGGACGAATAGCTTTTAGAAGACCTGCACGATTTAGAATCTCTGGTAAAGCACTATTGCCGTAAGGCGATAAGTGAAGCACTACAAATATTGCTGCTGGCAAGTCTGCTGGCAAACCTCCTACCAGTTGTTTGAGTGTTTCTACTCCTCCTGCGGATGCACCTACGACAATAATTTTGTATTCAGACATTGAGTTAAACTCATTTTGTTTTTATCCTATCGTCAAAGATAACTAAATCCGAACATAAAGTTTATTCTAGGTAGGTTTGAGCCTAAATCCCATAAGGAAATGTTTCTAGTGCTTTTCGCATTTCCCACTGCAGCATACGTTCTAATAGTTCGAGTTGGAACAACATTTTCGCGCTCGATTTTAACAATCGACTTCTATTTTTTTTGTTGCTTTTTGTAAATAGAGTTAGGTAATCCTGAAGCAATTCACAATGAATATACTCGTCTTCACTTCGGTTGCTAGCTCGTTGTAAAACTTCAATTACCACACCGCTTAGAAAGTCAGCATCGGACAGAGCTATCTCGGCTGTGACGCTGACTCGTTTAAAAAATTCATCCAGTAAGAAAGGTTCGTCATTTTCAGACCCAGCATATTCTAAATAACTAGTAATACCTTTGGGTAAATAAGTAGTAGTTTCTCCCGATACCCATTCAGCCTCAGACGAAGCAGTTTTAACTCGACCACAGAGCTTGAACAAAAAATCCTGAATTTTATTGATTACTTCAATCGGACAATGGCTAAACCCTTTGTCTGGAAATTTAATAGGTTTCCCAGAAGCTGTTTGAGCTGAGGGGTTATTTCTACCGCTCTGCACTAGTTATATTATCCAAGTCGTTGAGAAAAGTAACTGTATTATGACGAAATACTCTGCTAGGTTTTTGAGCGGCATTAACGACATCAAAATCATCTTTGATTTCCTTTTGCCCGTTGAAGAGAATGTTACCATGACCCGAAGGTAGGTTATCTAACTGTTCGAGATTGAAGTCTGAGAGAATAAGTTTAGTATTTGCTACACCGTCAAAGGTTAGCTCCAGATTAATTTGGTTCTGGTTGAGAACCAGGTTGTTCGCGGTATAGCCCTTTACCAGAAAACTGAATAATATCTATTTCATCGATAACTCTCTGCGGTGGATTAATGCCTCGACCGACACCACCAAAATCGGTAATGGTGTCAATGCCATCCCCTGCATTAATGACAAAAGTATCTCGACCACCGCCACCAGTGAGCTTGTCATCACCAGCTAAACCGTTAATTGTATCGTTGCTAGAAGTACCGACAAGCTTATCATCATTGGAAGTTCCGTCAATGTTCTCGGTCTGGAAACCAAACACTACATAGCTTTCTTCACCATAATTAGCACTAGGTGCGCCAAAGATAATGTCATCAAGTCCATCGCCGTTGACATCTCCTGCACTGCTAACTGAACTACCCGACAAGTCGCTATCCTCAATGCCGTTAATAACAAAACCATTACTGCTATCTAGTGGAGTAAGGCGGAAATAAAGTTACCATTAATAAAAAGTAAGACAAGCAAAGAAAACAGATGCCAAGACTAGCTCCTAAACCATTAGAGTTAGATAATGAAGAAAAACAAGAATTAGAAAAAATCTTGGCTCGTCATAGTACCAGTCAACAAGTCGCAAAGAGAGCAAAAATTGTCTTATTAGCATCTCTTGGAAAGAATCATCGCACAATAGCAAGAGAACTAGATATTAGCCGTAAAATGGCTAGACTTTGGCGAGAAAGATGGCTAGAGTTGAAGCAAAAAGATGTTCCAGTCAAGGAAAGACTATTAGATGCAGAAAGACCAGGAACGCCGACTAAATTTACAACGGAACAAATATTGCAATGGCGTTGCACAATGAATAGATGATTAGCTGAAAACTGGTATAGACCAATGTTTTAAATAGTAGCTTAGAAGTCTAATCGAGGCTTCAAGCATCTCAAGAGATTTAGAATAACAAAATGTCTTGCGGTGTAAACGAGCTAGATAATGCCGTAAACGAGAGTTTTCCCCCTCTACTCTAGTCATCGCCGTTTTACTGACCAAATGAGCGCAATCATCAATCAAACAAGGGTATACAGGATAACCATCTGTTATGTACCGAAAACAACACCAGCCACGTACAACCCACCACAAACGATGAAAGGTTTCTTGAGAGCGAGCGCCTACAACCCATTTCAAAACACCTGCTTGAAGTGAATTTACTGATGTCGCACGAGCTTTCGCTCGAAGACGCGCCGCAGTCTGGAGGGCATGTCGCTTGCGGCGATAGCCGCTGCGCCAAATTTTGTTGTCTTGGCGAGCATTCCCTTGCGTCTTACGCTGACGCGGGGTCTCGCCGCTTTTTTAGAACCAACAAAAGTCTCTAGCTCGTCTAATTCCCCTACTTGTGGAATTATTTCTGGTTCATAAGCATTGGGTAACAATTCTCCCACTTCTTTAATCCAGTTCATTATTGCAACATGAGTTACTCCTTTTACTCTGCCTATTGCTCTTAAACCCATACCGTTAACATACATCTTTAACATTCACGTTTAAATTCGTTAGAGTAACCTCTGTATGTTTGATAACAGTCTAAAAACTGCCTTTGGCAATCAACACAAATATAGTTTTGTTTACCTTTCTTTTTGCCATTTTTGTTTATATGAGTAAATTTACATTCAGGGCATTGCATTGACATTTAACTATGGTTGATTATTTAGTTAGCGATCGCATGTCTAAAAATCATATCTTAAATTACCAACGCCCGAATTAAGAAAGGCAAGTTCAGTTCCATATCGAACTCGCGACCGAGCGCAGATGCTCAAATTGAATGCTCAAGGGAAAAATGTACCAGAGATAGCGAAAATATTTAATTGTCACGAACATACAGTCAGAGGGACAATTAGACGCTGGGAAACAAAGGGTCTAGCAGGGTTATGGGAAGCAAAAGGGCGAGGAGCAAAAGTAAAGTGGAAAGCAGAAGATATCGAATACATAGAAACTTGTCTTCAAGAAGAACGAACTTAAAAAATTGATGGAACAAACCGCAAAAAGATATGGCTCTAGAATTAGCATTCTCGGTTTATGGCAAGAAGAAAAAAGTTTGGAATATGCTCTAGCCCAAGGTGGGTAAATCTTCGTATTTTCTAGCGAGCGCTGCTTGCTCCGTCATATCTGTAAGGACTACCAAGCAATTTTAGTTGCCAAAACTCCTGCAACAACCGAACTAACAATCGAGGTAAAAGTAATCGCAAATAACCAATAAGTAGCAACTGCGATTGCCTTTTGAGTTTCTTCTGCTTGTTTAATCATTTGTTGTTTAAGGGCTTCTACCTTATCTAAAGCTGTTTGCTTCGTAGTATCAATTTGTTGAGTGACATAATCTCCAACGCCTTGAATTTGATTTAGGATCGGAGCGGGAATTGCTTCGGTGACAATCTTATTTGCTTTGATAAGATTAATTAAAGCTTCATAACTCAGTTTTCCTAAGCGATCGCTCATTTCTTCAACAGGAACATCTTTTAAAATTTGAATTACAGAGCTATTTAAAGGTTTAAAATCAAAATTAGCTAAATTGGTTTTAAGTCGATCGTAGTCAAGTTGATATAGGTTTAAAGAGTTTAGATATTCATTAATTTGTGCTAAAAGTTCGTTGCTTTGAGCTTTGGTTTGTTCGATTTGAGAAGATAATTGTCGAACGATCGAATTAACGCGATCGCTAATATGTTGAATTTCAATTTCACTGAGATCGCTTCGTTGCGAGAGAATTTTATGAATATGTTCGGGAGTCTGTTGAGTTATATTTTTTCTAATTTCGTTTCCCAAAGAAAAATCGAGTATTTTTGCGAGATTATGCTCGATTTGTTGTGGCGTTAAATCGTTTTTGTCGCCATAACTGAGAAAATCTTCTAGTTCATTTTTAAACTGTTTCTGTGTACGAATCGCCCATCTTCGTGGCATTTTCAATAGTTTACGAAGGACTTGTTTGATTTTTTTGATAGCGTTCTTGATTTGAGTCTCACTGTATTGCTCATTTTCTAGAATTTTTTCGGTAATTTCATCCCAATCTAGAACTAAGATTTGTTGAAGTAATTCAGGTTTGATTACTTGCTGTAAATCTTGTTTTATCTGCGCTAAATTTGAATTTTCTTCTATTATTGTTTGTACGCGATCGATAATATCTTTAGTTAGAGCGACTGATTCATTTTGAATATTGTTTAAGGTTCGCTCTGAAGTAGTAGTTAAATTTTGCCAGCTGGTTTCAATTTGTTCGCCGATGGATTCAATTTTTGATTTGTTTACGCCTTTTCTCTTTGCTAAAATTGCTTCTAGCTTTTCTTTTTTAATTGGTGGTAGTTCGGGTAAATTGGAATTTTCTGGCAATAATTGGTTTAACTTATCTTCAATCGCTTTTGGAGTAATTAGTTCGAGATTTGTATAACGGAGATAAGATTCCATTTTTTTTTGTAGCTGTTTAGAAGTAAAAATGATTTCTTTTTGAAATTGTTGGACTTTTTTTTCAAGATGATTTTTAGTTTGTGATAATTTTTCTGTAGTTTGCTGTAATTGCTTGGGTTTGAGGTCGTTTCTTTGTTGAAGTAAATTTTGCCAATCAATTTGATGCCAGCCTTCTACAAATTGGCTTATTGCTACCATTCCTACCCCAGAACCAATTAAAACTTTCTCTATTTCATCTGGTAAATTAGGATTGAGTAGTGTTTCTTTATCTATCGTTTGTAAATAGTTGATAACCCGCTCTTTAATATCTATCCCATCAGTTGGATTATTTTCTAATAATTCAAAAACTTCTTGTCTGACTGCTTCTAAAGCTTCGGCAATTTGTTCTACTTCTTCTAAATTTAAATCTTCTCGTTGTTGTAAAAATCCCTCTAAATCGTCTTTGGTAATCTCGTTCAATTGAGATCGCACTTGCTCTGAATTGGCTTGTGGATCGTAAATTACCTCTTTAAAATCTTCGAGTCCTCGTTCGGTTTTAAGATACCAGGTAGAGGAGTTTAATAAATAATTCTCAAGATCGTTTTTAATTGTATTAGTATTAAACTCTGACAATTCTCTCTCGTTATTACCTTCAACATCTAAATCAGAAAAAGCTTGTAATTTTTGCCATATGTCTTCTAAATCTAAATCGCTAAGATCGGCTCTATCTAGTAAATAATTTTTAATTTTGCTCCAATTAAACTGACGTAAATTTTGCCAAACAATATTAGTGGAATCGGATTTATTTAATATTTTTTCTAAGCGCTCGCTAAATTTTTCCAAGTCTAAATCTTCTGGATTGCTAGATTCTATATATTTTAATAATTCTGCACTAACATCTGTCTCTGCATTGCGGTCGATAATTTTTTGCCAAACATTTTTTAATCTCTCGATTAGTAATTCTCGTTCTGAGTCTGGTAAATTACTATTATCGTTAATTAAATTTTCTATAATCTGACTATCGATCTGACTATCTACCAAAATAAATTTATCGAATTTTTGAGTTAACAACTCTTCAAAGCTTTGTTCTACTTCTTCTAAATTTAGCTGTGACTTAGGAATTGTTTCTAAATAATCTTCGATTGGTTTTTGCAGATCGAACCGATCGAAAGCAATTTGAATTTCTTGTTGAATTAAATCTGCTGCTGCTGCCTCTGTCAAAACCTGTGGTTCATCTTCTTCTCGGTTAATTAATGTTGCTATTGTATCTAATAATTGCTTTACTCCTTTGCTTACAGAACCTAAAATCAAACTTAATACCGAACTTGCTGTACTAGAACCAAACCAAATTAAAATAATAAAATATGCGGACCAAATTACAATACCTAAAGTTGCCCCTGCAATTGGTTCGCTAGCTTGACTAAATTTAATTGCTAAAAAAGAAGCGATAAATAAAACTGAATTTAATGTTAATAAGATACCAATACCTGCTAAAAAACTAATTTTGGCGACCGCCTTACTCGATTGTTTAGAACTATTCAATTCAGAAGGTTCTTGTGATTTTTTAAAAGGCAACAATTTTAAAGCAGTAATACCTAAAGTTAATCCAAGATTAGTTAGTAATAGTTGAACGGCAAAAGCAATTAACAAACCAACAATTAAAACCACAAAAACTTGAGTGCCTACTGAAGTAGAAGTAACGTTTAATTGAAGTAAGCCAGTCATCACTAATAATTGCACTATCGATTTACTCTTAACAATAAAACAATTTTATAAAAATAAGTAGAAGTTTGCTTCTAACTCCGGTAATCTGACTGATGGATTCATCTAGATGATAGTCAAAAGTCAAACAGAACAATGTAAAGAGCGTATACGAGAAAATAGCAGTCGTTCATAGTAATCAATTTTAGAGCGATGACTGGCAAAACATCGTTCAAGCTCTCGATGAGGCAGAGGTAATAAACGGAGTAACCTCCGATTTTTGTAAATACCTCCTCTTAACCAACGTAGTCCAATTTTGAGATAACTTAAGTCCCGACGAAAATGAACATCAACCTGTGTCCTTAATCCCGATAATTGAACTGTAGTTCCCATCACCGTGCTGTAGAGAATTGCTATGGCAACAACTAAGTAAAGACGACTTAGTTTGGAAACATCACGTAGACGAGAATCAGCCAGACCAAAAACACCAGATTTGCTATCCAAAAACAGCTCTTCAACTCGAAAACGCAGACCATACTGCCTCAAAGTCTGAAGAGTTGGAATTTCATTCATCTGTAATAACTGTCCAAGGTTCTGCGGCTCCAACAGGACAAGCATGCCAACGGTGAACTCCATGAACTAAAGTGTTACTAGGAATGCGAAGGCAATAGTGCCATGTTCTTTGCTTGAGCCATTGTAATAGTTTTTGATGGGCAAAGCCTCAGTCTGCCAAGAGCATTACGTCATGGTGATGATGCAACAACCAAGATGCTTTTTTCTCAGCAATGGCTGATAGGCAGCAAAAGCAATTGTGGCACTGTTATGTTCTTCTACTTGCCACAGAAACGGAATGGCTCTGCCACCACAGACTAAAGAAAGATGAATCATGCAATATCGATTCCACAATACGGTAGTGTCTAATGCTAGATAAATTCTGTGTTTTGACCAATGACAAAATTAGCCTGAGTGAGTGGGAATGCTACATTCCTAGTCGGGCGACCAAAGCCCAAAGTTTTGAGCGAAGATGGCAAAGATTTGTCAGTAATCAGCGAATTCGCGTCCGAAGCTTATATGTATTGGCTGCAAGACAGCAAATGGCATTATTGCCTACGGTTGCCTTGCGATGTAATTTTACATGGAGTCAGAAAACATCCGATTGAATTGAAGTATCTGTTTCCGCAAAAAGCTGAAGCAGTCGTGTGTCATGATGTTGGCTTATGGCTCGATGGTAAATACCGTTGCAATGTTATTCTAGCAAATGTTAGGGGAGTCAAAGAGCCTTGGGCTGTAATTACCGATGAAAATCCATCGCTACAGACTCTTTGGCAATCGCGTGGAGCGATTTGCCAGCCGAAGGCAATCCGACTGCGTTTTCGTGTCGAGGAATTATTTTTAGATTCCAAATCAGGAGTATTTCAATTAGAAGACTCAAAAATCCGCCATGCTCAAGCATTAGAACGCTTGTATTTAATTGTCGCACTAGCTCTTCTGTTTGCTACTTGTCATGGTATGGCACTTCAATTGAAAGGACTGAGAACTCAGGTAGATCCTCACTGGAAAAGAGGTCTTAGCTACTTAAAAATTGGTCTCAGGTGGCTTAAGGGTGTTTTGTCTAAAGGTCGTAGTTTGTTCTCTGCTACCACTTTATTTTCCCAAGATGTTCAACCTTGCTTTGCTTCCCGAAAAGCCAAGAAACATTACTACGATGCTATTTGGTTTAGTCGGATACAAGAAGTTAGATGTCATTCCAACTGATCTTTACTGAGATGTGTCAGGCAATCAGGCTCGTCACCTAATTGAAAACTTTTTTGCCAAGCTCAAACAGTACTGAGCGATCGCAACTCGCTACGACAAAACAGCAGTCAACTTTTTGGCTTCTATCTATCTTGCTTCTTCTGTCGTCTGGCTTAATTGATTACACGCCCTATTTAAATTGGTATAAAGATCTAGTCTTTATAACTTTCTTATAAATTTTTATCTCGCTCTTACTTTTTTGACTTAACCTTTCTGAGATAGCTGTAAAAAAATTAGCTGAATTTAGCCTACGGCTTTAACGCTTACATGACTATTACCAAAATAGATTCAGCAAGATATTTGTCCTTACAAAAAAAATACCCATTTAATATATTTATGAAAACACTATATTTTTTAACTTTAGTACTAGGCTTTAGTTCTGTAAATCTTCTATCACCTAATAAAACTCTGAGTTCGACTACTATCGCTCAATTAGACCAATTAGAAGGCGTTACCAACGTCACTACTTCTGTCTTGGATAAACTAGGCTACGACTGTCAAGCGGCAAGTGCAGCAGCAATAATCTGTAAAAAATGCTCCGAGGAAAGCAGTATTACAGAAAAATGTACTGCCTACATCTGCGATAGCGTTACTAAAAAATGCCGCAAGAAAGAAGCTAATCTTCCTAAACTGCCTAATTCAGATGGCGGCGAAAATCGAGAACCAGAAACTCCATCTCTTCCCAATCTTTAGTTTTATTGTGAAATTTGTTGGGCGAGCGCTAAAAATGGAATGGATTGAATTTTTAACTTTTAACCTAGAAAGATTAGTAACTGTGACCGAGTTTGTTTTAGAAACAATTTCGGTTATCTGTGTGATTACAGGGCTGATTAAAACGATCCAGTTGGCGATCGCTCTTTCTCGCCGCCACCGCCGTCATACTCCCTTTCCTTTCAATCAAATTCGGCTTCGCTTCGGTATCTGGCTGGCTCTAGCGTTAGAGTTTCAGCTAGGGGCTGACATTCTAGCAACAACGGTCGCTCCTTCACTTGAAGAGTTGGGTAAATTGGGATTAATTGCCATAATCCGAACGTTTCTCAACTACTTCCTAGGTAAGGAACTAGAAACAGAATACGAGCTAGAAAAAAAGAAAACTGACGATGAAAATTCAATTTCTTAGCATTATAAGTCCGCCGTTGAGCTTTAAGTTATAAATTTTAAGCAGATGGCAAGCTGACGGGAGTAGAATTCGAGACTATTAAGGCTGCCATACGCGCAGATAAAAAAGTAAGTTCTGAAGAACTTGAGTTGGTTAGAAAGCTAATCTACGAAAAAATTGACAGCGGAGAACTCGAAAAGGTTTGGGATTAATAAAACTAAGAAAAATTTCTGGTTTTCCTCATTAATAGCAATCTTCAATAATAATCGAAATCCCTAAGAGGCTAAATCATATAACTTATGAAGGAAATTCCCAATTATCTCCGTCGCGAAAAGCAAACTCGCAATTTAGCTTTAGATTATGCTCTGGGCATATCTATTTTAGGACTAATACCAATTTCCGATCTGCTGACACCAAAATTGTTAGTGGCTTTAGGTTTGCTCCTTAAGATGCTCTGGGATCTGGGAGCGAAGTGGAAATTTGCTGGAGGACAAGATATTCTGGCGATCGCTGGTTATATTTTTGGTTTGCTTGGTGCTTTAGCTATGGCATTTATGGCTTGGTTAACTTTGGTGGCAGTTGGACTATACGTTCCCTATGTAAGCAGCTTTAAGCTGGCTGCTGCTTTGTTTACTTTAACTTGGATAGTAGGACAAAGCACTAATCAATTTTATGCTAGTAGTCAAATAAGATCGGTCGGGAGATAGTAAAGTGATACTAAATCCTGTTTAGATATGCTACTTATTAGGTTATGTAAGGTAAAAAGATTTTGAACTTTTTTCAAGTTCATGTCTATTAAGTATGTTTTGCAAATCGGATTTAGTATGAGATTCAACCGCAGACAGATTTTACTTGGTGGAGTGGGAGCGGGAATTGCCGCTACCACAGTAACTAATTATCGAACTCGTCAAAAGCAAAAGCAGTTACGAGCTTTGGCAGAAAACCAGATGCCTGCGGATCGAGAAAGCCTTTTAGAAGCTACTTTTCAAGCTGATGCGGAGAAAATCTACCAGGGGCAGAAAATTATAGATTCTTTAACCCTAACTCCGCCTACTATTCCTTACGATCGAGAGATATCAAAGATTTTAATCAATTGTAGTAAGATAGCTACGCAACAATATTTAACGGGCAAGACTATCCCCACCTATGATGGTTCGATTAAAGAGCTTGCCGCTTATACACCGAGCCTCGATCGCTATACTCAAGTAGCTTCTTTTCAAGGCAAAGAGGCACAGATATCAGAAACCGTTGCGGTCAATGTGTCCAACTCTGACTCTAGCAATTCCTCAGATCTGCTTCAAGAAAATTTGGACAAGGCTGAAGAACAGGTGGAAGAAGCAATTGAGGAAATGGTAAAACTGACCAGAGAAATTCCCGTTTATTTAGGATTTGTCTTATCTTCTCCAGAAAACAATATCATTGTCTTTCGAGGAACCCAAACCAGAGTAGAATGGATTAATAATGTCACTGCCGTTCAAAAAGATTACACCGAGCCTACTTCCAGGCAATATTTCGGCAAAATTCACGAAGGATTTATTAAAAATTACTTAAGGATTGTCGATCCTATCCCCCGTGAAGTCGCCCAAAAACTCGATCCCACTATCCCCTGCTACATTACGGGACACAGTTTGGGGGCAGCTTTGGCAGTTTTAGCGGCTTTAGACATCGCTCTCACTACTCCTCAAATAAGGGAGCAAATACAGCTCTATACTTATGCCTGTTCTCGTGTCGGCAATCCTTCTTTTGCCACACTCCACGCTCAGCAAGTCCCCAATAGCTACCGCATAGTTAATTTAGCAGATCCTATGCCCTTAATGCCTCCTACTCAATCTGTAGGAACCTATGTTCATGTAGGGCAAGAGTGGTCATTTTTATCTCAGAATGGAGATTTTATGCCCAATCACGTAGTGGATACTTATCGAGCAGCAGTTGAGAGTGAAGTTGAAACCGACCGCTCTCGTAATTACCCTGTTTCGGGGTTAGCTTAATCACCAATAGAGGCGATCGCTAAATCTTTGCTTAGAGATCGCGGTTGTAGATCGTAACTTTATCTATAGAATTCAATTTTATTTTTAAGATGCTCGGATATTACTGGTGAAAGTAACCTTTACGGATCTTAATAGTGCTACAACAACGTAAAGTATTAACTTTAGTCATTGGTAAGACTTTAGTAATATTATTGTAGAGCATGTGCCAACAATATCTTCGCTAGATCTGCCTCTAAAACTGTTAAGAAAATCTGCTACATAGCTCTGGGCTGGAATCAACAGTTTAGATAAGTAAGAAAGAAACTAAAAAGCTTCTCCCTTACTCAAATTTAAAAATTAAGTGTTTAAATCGATCGCCACTTCCTTAAGCTTGCCTGTAAAGTCAAAGGGAGTTTCGTAGTCTTCGGTAACAGGAGTACCCGTGTCATAACCAACATCGAACGTTTCATCAATAGAGATGCGGTTCGGTAAAGTTTTTTCAACTCGTCCTTCGCCAATTCTGCGATTGTTGGCGTAGAGAGTTACCGTTGCGCCTGAAAATGGCACGTCTTTATCGGACTTATAGACTGCCTTGAGGGTCACATCACCAGTCGGTAGAGGTTTATCGGAAACTACCTGATAACGCTCCACATCAGCTAAGTTATGAACATATACTAATTTGCCATCTTTCACGAACAGACCATAACCGCCAAAGCGTCCACCTTGAGTGACCAAGACACCTTCAGAACCCTCTTCAGGTATATTTACCTCGGCAGTAATGGTGTAGTTTTTGTGTTTGAGATCGGGAGCCGCTCCTTCAGTTACTCGCAGATGATCGGGGTAAACAAAGTTAGTACGTCCTTGAGTTAAACTCGGACGAAGTTCTACCCGAAAGCGTTCGGTTCTACGTCCGTCTAAAGGCAATACATTATATTTAGCAGCTTCGGCGTAGAATAGCTCGCGCATTTCTAAAACTTTATCGGGCATTTCCTCAGCTAAGTTGTTCGCCTGAGAAAAATCTTCGTCAATGTGATATAGCTCCCAATCCATTCCGTTGAGAATATCTTTATCTTTTGGTGGATTAGCATTCCAAGGAATCGAGAACAAAGCACTGGCCATCCAACCATTATCGTAAATACCTTGGTTGCCGACAATTTCAAAGTACTGTTTGGTATGTCTAGACGGGGCATCTTTATCATCAAAGGTATAGACCATACTGGTTCCTTCAACTGGCTTTTGGGCAATACCATTGACTTCTAAAGGCGTTTCAATTCCTACCGCTTCTAGAATGGTAGGATACAGGTCAATTACATGGCTAAACTGATAGCGTTTGCCGCCTTTGTCCTTAATTCTGGCGGGCCAAGAAATTGCCATACCGTTGCGAGTACCACCAAAATGGGAAGCAATTTGTTTCGTCCACTGGAAGGGGGTATCCATCGCCCAAGCCCAACCAGCAGGGAAATGGTTGAAGTATTTGGGACCACCCAAGTCATCAACGGCAGCTAGTTTGCGATCTAAGGGTTCGCTTAAGGCGTTAAAAACTGTGTTTTCATTTAACAGTCCTTCTAAACCTCCTTCGGCGCTAGAGCCATTGTCACCAGCGATATAGAAAATCAGCGTATTGTCTAACTCTCCCAGGTCATCTATGGCATCCACGACACGTCCAACTTCATAATCGGTTTGGGCGGTAAAGCCAGCAAACACTTCCATCATCCGAGCATAGACTTTTTGTTCTTCAGCCGAGAGAGAATTCCAGGCTGGTAGAGAATCGGGTCGGGGAGTAAGTTTAGTATTTGCGGGAATAACTCCAAGCTGTTTCTGTCTTTCAAAAGTTTGTTGGCGATACTCATCCCAACCCATGTCAAATTGCCCTTTGAACTTGTCGATCCACTGTTCTGGAACCTGGTGGGGTGCATGGGTAGCACCAGTAGCAAAGTAGGCAAAAAAAGGTTTTTGTGGCGCGATCTCTTTAACTTGGCGAATGTGGTTGATGGCGTGGTCTGCCAAATCGGTTGTTAGATGGTAGGGTGAGCCATCGGCATTGGTTTTTGGTGCTTCAATACGATTGAGATTTTCTACCAAGGCAGGGCTAAACTGGTCGGTATCGCCACCAACAAAGCCATAGAAATAGTCGAATCCTACCGCTGGGGGCCAATGGTCAAAGGGACCAGCAAGACTCGTTTCCCAGTCGGGTATATTATGGTTTTTGCCAAACCAAGAAGTGGCATAACCGTATTCTTGCAGAATTTTGGCAAAAGTAGCGGCGTTACTGGGAATTTCACCCGAATAACCAGGAAAACCAGTACCTAACTCACCAATGACACCAGTACCTACCGAGTGATGATTGCGACCCGTCAGCAGGGCAGCGCGAGTGGGAGAACAGAGGGCAGTGGTATGGAACTGGGTGTATTGTAATCCATTTTTAACCACCCGATCCATCGTCGGGGTGGGAATGCCGCCACCAAAGCTACCGTATTGACCATAACCCACGTCATCAATTAGCACCAGTAAGATATTCGGTGCATTGTCGATGCCGAGATTTTCAGGCAATTTGAGTTCGGACTTAACTGCTTCCGAGCCTTCAAAGGTCAGATTGATTTTTCCTGCAAAGGGTTCGGGTGGATGGGGAATTTTTTCTAAGGCGATCGCAGGAGATACTGCAATTTGCAGCATGAATATAATTGCGATCGTCATTGAGGCAATGGTCTTGGAAAAAGATTTAATCATTTTTATTTTTGTCCAAACATTAGTTGTTATAAGAAAAAAGGAAGAAGAACGGCAGGCTTCTCATCATCTCAAAACACCATAAAGATGTTATTGGCTCGGCTTTGGGAAATGTCCAGAAGCGATCGAGGATTTGTGGGCGAGACCAATAGAGACGGATAATATAATTTCAACCCAGGGTGCTAAAAGGCTACCTGTTCGACAAATCGGTCGGCATGATTATTGCCAGGCAAAAACCTGTCGCCAATCGTTTTTCATGCTGACTACCTGCCAGCCCTGTGGTCGGGCAGCGTTGAGTGAAGCATTGTTGGGTTCGCTATAGGCAAATTCGCGCTCCCGATCATCGTGGTCGATCAAAAGTTGAAAATTAGGATAGGGCGAACTCTGACTGTAGGTCAGCATGGCAATATCGCCGCCATTACGCACGTTACCGCAGGCAAAAACGGGGGGTTGACCGATGGCGCGATCGATTCCGACTGGCTTACCTGCTCGATCGTTAATATGGACAATTTTGGGTAAACGCCAGATGACATTACTGCCGTTAATAGAGCGATATTCTTTTTCTAAATAACTGCCAATAACTTGTTGGGGAATGATGCCGTACATAGGCTCTGAGATTAACCGTACAAAGTCGATACCGCCACCAGTGCAAATCCAGGTCTGAAACCCGTTAGCACGTAAATAGGTCAGCAGTTCGACCTGTGGCTGATAGGCTAGTTCGGTATATTTGACTTTGTACTGTGGATGAGTGGCAGTTTCTAGAAAAGCTCGCGCCTTTGGCTCAAACTCTGCTTGGGATATGTTGGCACTTATCTCAGCTAGGAGCCTGACCAGCTCTGCCATCGCTTCGGGTCGATCGAAATAGCTGTAGTCGCCTTTTAGTAGTGCCTTTACCACAGGTAGCTCTGCCAATTCTGGCTGCGTCTTAATCTGTTTTTTAAGCAAAGAGATAACAAACATGCCCTGTGCCAAGGGTTGTTCGCACCAAAGAGTACCATCATTGTCGAAAGTAGCGGTGCGATCGCCTGGAGGAATATAACCTTTACTTTCCTTTGTCGTGGCTTGCTGCACGAAGTCTAAAATGGCGGATTTAATCTGTCCCTCTCGCCAGGATGGTAGAGGATCTGATGTAGCTACCAGATCGTTAGGATTAGCCATAGATATAGATTTATTTGCGGAGGTAATGACCTTTAAGCACTGAGAGCGAGTCAGTTTCATGGGTCGGAAGATCTTACTGAATTAGCGATAAGAACCTGCAAAGAAATCGGGCGGGAAATTTATTACCCGCCCCAAGCGCGATCGCAGGTTACTTCAACGCAAAGTTAACTTCATCGATCTTGCCTGTAAACTCGAACTTGCCCTTATTTTCATAGGCAGGGTCGATCGCCGTAATCGAGTCGCGACCGACCTCAAACGGTTCTAAACCGTGACGGAACAAAGAGCGAGTTAGTTTGCCCTCCCCTGCTGGCTTGTCATTGACAAATAGATTGAGGGTGCCGCCTCCTTCTGGAGAGCCGTCGGGGGTAAACTCAGTTTTAATGGTCGCTTTGCCCTTGGGCAAAGTTACCGTTCCTGGAATGGTGACATTTCCAATATCAACCACTGCGTAGCGGAAGTTTGGTTTATTGTCCTTGACGTACAGCGACCAGCCAACGGAAAAACCACCAGCACAGGTAATAACCCCTTCTGCTCCTTTTTGGGGTATGGTTACATCGGCAGTGATAGTATGCCCTCTGGGGAACAGTTGCGGTCCCACTGGCTCTGGCATACGCACATTATTACCGTAGTAAGTCCAGCTAGTTGGCGGTTCGCCGCTTACTCGGAGTTTGGGATCGAGCCGTTCGGAAAATCGGGGATCGAGGGGAAAAACATCGTACTTCTGGGCTTCTTCGACGAATTTAGCCTGTAATTTCTTGAGTTTTTCGGGATTTTCTGCGGCAAGGTCATTAGCCTGACTAAAATCTTCCTCCAGGTTGTATAGCTCCCAAGGGGCATCTTGGAAATCGCCATAGCGACTCGCCGTATCCCAAGGCACACCAAAGTGACTCGAAGCCATCCAGCCATCATCATAGATAGCCCGATTGACAAACATCTCGAAGTATTGGGTGGTTCTTTTGTCCTTAGCAGCTCGCTCGTCAAAAGAGTAAGCCATACTGACTCCTTCAATTGGCTTCTGAGCAATACCGTTTACTTCTGTTGGTTCGGCAATCTTAGTTGCCTCTAAAATTGTTGGCACTACGTCGATAACGTGGTGAAACTGGTTACGAATTTCGCCTTTAGACTGAATACCTTTGGGCCAGTGAATCACCATCGGGTTACGAGTTCCGCCAAGGTGACTGGCGACCTGCTTCGTCCACTGAAAGGGAGAATCCATCGCCCATGCCCAGCCTACAGGCACGTGAGGTTCACTCTTTGGTCCGCCGATTTCGTCAAGGCGATTGATGGTGCTTTCTAGTCCCAACTGAATACCAAACAAGCTGGCAAGTTCGCTAAAGGTTCCTTCTAGTCCCCCCTCGGCACTGGCTCCGTTATCGCCGATGATATAGAAGATCAGCGTGTTGTCTAATTCTCCAGACTGCTCCAGAGAGTCAATCAATCGACCGACGTGATAGTCGGTATGCGCCATGTATCCAGCATAGTTTTCCATTAGTCGGGTATATACCGTTTTGGCTTCGTCAGGCACTTCATCCCAGGCAGGTATTTCCTCTGGACGGGGGGTTAATTGAGTCCCTTCTGGAATGATGCCCATTTCTAATTGCTTTTGATAGGTCAATTCCCTCTGCCTGTCCCAGCCATAGTCAAATTTGCCCTTGAATTTTTCTCGCCATTCTGGGGGCGCGTGATGGGGCGCATGAACTGCTCCCGTGCTGAAGTAGGTGAACCAAGGTTTATCGGGATCGGCAGCTCGTACGTTACGAATCCAGGCGATCGCTTCATCGGTTATATCCGCAGTAAAGTGATAGCCTTCTTCGGGAGTTTGGGGAGGATCGACAGGAACTGTGTTGCGGTAAAGAGTCGGATAATATTGGTTAGTTTCTCCTTGGTTAAACCCATAAAAGTAGTCGAATCCCAGTCCAGTGGGCCAACGGTCAAAAGGTCCAGCAGGGCTGATGGCTGGCTCTGGGGTATTGTGCCATTTGCCAAACATAGACGTAGCGTAACCGTTGTCCTTGAGGGTTTCTGAGACTAGAGCGGTACTTTTGGGAATGATGCCCGTATAGCCTGGATAGCCCGTACCCATCTCGGTAATGACTCCCGTGCCGACGCTGTGATGGTTCCGTCCTGTTAGCAAGGCGGCGCGAGTGGGGCTACACAGAGCCGTAGTGTGGAAGCGAGTGTAAGAAACTCCGTTACTAGCTAACTTATCTAGATTTGGAGTAGGTACGGGTCCTCCAAAAGTAGAGGTCATACCAAAACCTACGTCATCTAGCAGAATTATCAACACATTGGGATCTCCTTCGGGAGCCTCCAACGGTTGGGGATAACTAGGAACGGAATCTTTATAGGTTTTGCCGACTCTACCTTTAAATACGGGGTCGGGTTTGGGGAGTTGGGTAACCGTCTGAGGGGCTTTATTGAAATTAAATTTGTTGGCAGAATAGTCAGCCGCGATCGCAACACTACCAAAAGGCAAATTACCTATCAGTACTAAGGCTATAGTTAGAGCGATCGTCACAAGCGATTTGCCGCACCGATAGAAAAATGAATGTTTCATGGACTGAAGATTTTATTGTATTAACTTTGTAGATTTAAAATTCAACCAACAATAGGTGTTACTCTGCGTGCTAGAGCAATTCATTTGCATCTTTTTACAGTTATCTAGACTAGAACAAAGATATAAGAGCTATATAAGAACCTATAAAGAAAGAGAGCGATCGCTAATTCAACTGCAACAAAAACACCGATTTCAAGGACGATTCGGGCATTTATTTATTGACAGAAATATTCTTTTTGTAAGTAAATCTAAAGCTTTAATGAGCGAGTAGCGTAGCAGATTGAGGATAAATGTATTAGAGAAAACATTTTGATTTACGTAATAGCGATCGCCTGACTAATTTATAGTTATGGAGCTAAAGAGTTTAACAACATTACGATTCGCTCAAAGCTACAATTCCGCGAAACCCGATGTGTGTAGTTCCCGTATCGGGTGCCTGGGATTCTCTTGCCGCAGGGCGGTAGCGACTGCAATAGTTTTTGGCACACAGATATGAACCGCCTTTGACTACGTGCATGGCTCCGTCGGCAGGTTTTTTGGGATCGAAACTTACTTCTTTAGCAGGTCCTGTAGGATCGCTGCTGTGGGCTTTGCTGGCATGGCTAACTGCAAACCAGTCAGAAGTCCATTCCCAAACATTACCCGTCATGTCATATAAGCCATAGCGATTGGGGGGAAAGGAAGCAACGGGAGCAGTTCCCACGTAGTTATCTTCTTTAGTGTTGAAAAAGGGAAAGATTCCCTGCCAGGTATTGGCTTTCTTGGCAGAATACTCATCCCCCCAGGTAAATTTCTTATTTTTTAATCCTCCCCGCGCCGCAAATTCCCATTGGGCTTCAGTAGGCAGCGTTTTTCCCGCCCATTCAGCGTAGGCGACGGCATCTTCATAGGCAATGTGAACTACGGGATAATTTTCTTTACCTTCGATGTCGCTACCCACTCCAAAAGGATGTCGCCAGTTGGCACCTGGAGTCCAGTGCCACCAACTTAAATACGCTATTTGTCGGCTATCTTCGGCAGGAGGCTGAAAAACCAAAGAACCCGCTGTCCTTTGTTCGTCGGGCAAGTCGGGAAACTGTTCTTTAGATAGGGGACGTTCGGCTATAGTTATGTATCCTGTTGCCTCGACAAACTTGGCAAACTCGGCGTTGGTTACTTCGTGTTTATCGATGCAAAAAGATTTTACCGAAACATCTTTAGCGGCTTTTTCTTCGATAAATTCAGAATTATCTGCCCCGATGGTAAAAGAACCCCCTGGAATAAACACCATCCCCTCTGGACAGGAAGAGGTGTTGCTAGCCCGAACTGACAAAGGAAAACTCAATAAACCTACAAGAGCGATCGCCATAGCGATACTTAAGCCAACTAATTGGCTCGAAAAATAGTTTTTGATAAACATTTTTACAATTCGACTTGTAATACAAAAGGGATAATTTCTCTCATTCCAGCACTATAAGTACAGAGAAAGAATATAGTGGCGATCGCGACTTATAGACAAAGCAGGAAAGAGATTTCTCATTTTCCTGCTTTAAACATCATTAGTCTTTTAGGCTTTATTTAAAAAACGAGTGACTAATGACAAAAGATCGATGACAAATAGCCAACAACCAAATCATTATTGCTAGCTACTGGGAGGTTTTAACTTCTCAAGTGCCTGGTCGATTGTGAAGCTAGCTGCCTCTTGGCGTGGAGGATACTCTTTGAAGGTTTCTAGAAAGTTAGCTACATATTTATTTGCAGGTAGCAATAAATAAACGTGGTCGAGATACCAATCCCAGTAGGTATTGGAAGTAATCGTAGCTTTCTCATAGGGATCGGTACGGAGATTGTAGAGCCAGGGAAGTCTGGTTGCTACAAATGGCTCACCCCAGAGAGCTAGAGTCCCAGGAGTTCTTTGCTGGGCAAAATGGGCTTTCCAGTTGTCATATCGCAGTGCCAACAAATCGCCGTCATCAGAGAAGTAGAACATCTCATTGCGAGGGCTATGTTCTTCCTGACCCGTGAGATAGGGCAAAATATTATAACCGTCTAAATGTACCTTAAATCTTTTGTTGCCTACTCGGTAATTATTCAATAGTTTGTCTTTGATTTCTGGCTCTCCTGCTGCTGCCACTAGAGTAGGCATCCAGTCTAGGTGAGAGACAATCTCGTTGGATATGGAACCTGGTTCGATATGACCTGGCCAACGTACAAAAGCAGGAACGCGAAAAGCACCTTCCCAGCCCGTATCTTTTTCACTGCGGAAAGGAGTCATTGCCGCATCGGGCCAGGAGTTCATGTGAGGACCGTTATCGGTGCTATACATGACTATCGTATTATCGGCAATACCCGCCTCGTCGATCGCATCTAAGATCTGACCGACGTTTTTGTCGTGGTCGATCATCGTATCGTGATAGGGAGACTGCCAGCGTCCTGCTTGACCCAAACTTTCAGGCTTAGTATGGGTGCGGAAGTGCATGTGGGTAAAATTAGTCCACATAAAGAACGGTTCTCCCGATTCTGCATGCTTCTTAACATATTCGACAGAACGATTGGCAACATCGTCGTCGATAGTTTCCATCCGTTTTTTAGTCAGAGGACCCGTATCTTCAATTTCCTGTCCGCCACCAGGTTTGGCAAAACTGTGGAGTACGCCGCGAGGACCGAAATTTTTCTTAAAGTCGGGAAACTCTTCTGGTTTGGGATAATCGGGCAGTTCTGGTTCTTCTTCGGCGTTGAGGTGATAGAGGTTGCCGTAGAATTCATCAAAACCATGAGCGGTGGGCAGAAACTTATCTTTGTCGCCTAAGTGATTCTTACCAAATTGAGCGGTGGCGTAACCTTGAGCCTTCAGCATTTCGGCAATGGTGGGATCTTCATCTTGCAAACCCGTGTCAGCACCAGGAAGACCTACTTTACTCAAGCCAGTGCGGAAAACGCTCTGTCCGGTAATAAAAGCCGATCGCCCTGCGGTACAGCTTTGCTCGCCATAATAGTCGGTGAAGGTAACTCCTTCTTTTGCCAGGCGATCTATATTGGGAGTACTAAAGCCCATCAAACCTTTAGTATAGGCGCTGATATCGCTCTGTCCGATGTCATCTCCCCAGATAATTATAATATTGGGTTTTTTGGGGCTTTTAGTAGTAGTCGTCAGTTGAGCAATTTCCTGCGATGCAGGTTTGATATTGCTAGAAGCATAATTTGCTGCAAAAGCTACGTTACTGTTGAAAATACCAAAATTAAACAGCATCAATATAGCTGATGCGATCGTAATCTTGAAAATTTTGAGTAACTTTATACGCAGTTTTTTAGTTTTTGAAACTGTTATATGAGCAAAAGCAATAGATCTCATTAGAAGAATGTCTCTTTCATTGTTGAGTCGTCGTAACCCCTAAAAAAATACGACAAAGAAATAAAGCTCACATATGAACTTGTAAGAGAGTTATAAAAGAAGTTTTAACAATGTTAAAATTTTGTCTTTTACGTTTAATGTGAATCAAAAATAGCTTGCACTCTATGTTTGGACTTCTATTACAATCACTTGATGCCTATTTATCTGTTTGAGCCACAGTATATCTAATTCGATTTTTAGCACTGAATAGCTTAGAGCTTAAATAAGTTTTAAAAGTAGAGTAAATTATCTGAGAGAGCGATCGCTATAATTCGTATTCCCTTATACTGCCCTATTTGAATATAAAAACCGCGATCGCAGCAATTCGCTCGTTCGTCACTTAATTTGGTTAAGAGAAGAATTATTGCCAAGTTTCGGTTGAAAAGTAAAGTATCAACCTCCAAAAATAACTGCATCGGAGATCTCGTAGCGTTCCCTACCGATACGAATTGCGTTTAGATCGGCTTGCTTCTCGACGCTAAATTCATTAGGATCTACTTCTGGCACCTCGTACCTTGTTGCCTTTCCATTCTCAAAGAAGATAGCGCGGGTATGACCATTTGGCTTAGTTACCGTAACAACGCCAGTTCCGTTTCCTTCACGTCTAACACCAAAAGGGCAAGAGCCTTTTTCAAACTTGTAACTCGATGATGGTTGGCAAATATAGATTCAGTTTACTTTACATACCTCTACCCTTAAATGTAGGCGTAACGGCTAATGTATTTGGTAATATAGATGCGATCGATTTAGGCAATATTTAAATTTTCGCTTAAAGTTTAGTTAACTCAGTCAAACTAACAGGCGCACAAAAGTCTCAAATAAGAAATGATGACCACCGTGATACTGAAAGAAAAAATTTAGACTATGGAACAGAATATTAGAAACAGATTCTTTAATTAGGGCTGTCTTTTATCATAGATAATAAAAAAATGTTTGCACGATTGTAAAGGCTAAAAATGTAGAGTGTCAAGAAAACAATTGACTATAAACCAGCAAAAGTACGATTCATTTGAGCCTTTAAAAAATTTAGACAGCATATATTTGGTTATAACTTTCTTATCTTTTAGAGATATGCTCTTATCTATCTAAAAAAATGTCTCAAAGATTAAATTTTTGAGAGGAGTGCAATTAATGAACGGGAAATGGCAACAAAATATAATAGGTATCGGTCTGCTCTTCATCGTCAGTAGCATTACCAGTTCTACATTGGCCGCTCCAATAGAGCGACTAAACAAACCAACATTTTCGTCGCGATCGATAAAGTCTAATACTAATAGCGATTTTAAGCAAGCTCAAGCAGAAACAGAACAACCTATTGAAGAAGCTACAGGTCAACTAACAGCAGAGAATATCCGTCAAGTATTAACCCAGATCCAAGATGCTGGAGAGCAAGAGAATGTCGATGAAATTTTAGAACACGTCGCTCCCTTTGCTCATTCTGAAGTTAGCTTGAATATGGGAAATACCTTGCTAACAACTACAGTGGTCGGTATAGAAGAACATCGCAATTTATTAACTCAATCGTACAATCGCTTTAAAAACCGCAAGACGCTAGAACAGAAAGTAGATATTTCAGTTTCGACTGACGGCGAATTTGGCATTGCAACCGTTTATCGTCTCCGAGAAGTTACCAACCAAGAGGGAACGAGACTCTTATCTGGAAGTATCAATACCTTAAGATTCGGGATGGTGAATGAAAAACCAACTATTGTTTCTGCTACCCTTGAAGGATGGCTATCCGAGCGTCCCTCTACCGAAGAATCAGAACAACCATAAGTCGATTTATATTTATATAGATAAACTACTTACATTAAAATTCGAGGTGTTCCATGAATAAAGCAACTTTAATCGGATTGACTACATTGACAGTCGGTATTGTTAGTCTTCCCTCGCCAGCTAGAGCCGATTTTGGTGATGTCATGCTTGGTGTGGGAGTGGGAGCCGCAACTGGCTTAGTTATCAACAAAAATAATCAACGGGCGACAGAAGACAGATACAAATCAGTCCCGCCAGAGCAAGAATATTACCGAGGCGTTCAAGATGGAGTCAACGGCGAAAGGTACGACAATCCTCGCAACTCCTCAGACTACGATAAAGGTTATGATGATGGACTTAAAAAAAGAGGGCAATAACCGTTCTTTTTTCATCATTATTTACTGCCGATCGTTTTAAATCTTAGGTTTTACTATACTTGCAATAAAATGCTTTGAGTAATTAAAAATTTCCATTCGACCGAGCAGTATACATTAGGTTGCTTGCGCTTATGGGAAATTTGAGGAATTAAGATTATCTGATGCTCTGCTCGAAGGATCTATTGGCGACATTTGAGAATCGATTTGAAAACCAGGTGTTGTGTAGTCTGGTGGTAAATAATTTTCGGGAATAGTGGTTCGGTTGCCATCGCGAAGAGTAGTGTAATGAGGTGACATAATTTCGATGCCTGCTTCGTTACATTTATCTTGAATATTTTGATGCAATTCTGAATAGATAAACTGCATTCTTTCTGGATGATTGGTAAATGCCTTAAGTCTGTAGCTGACGTAATAATCGTCGAGAGAAGTTTGCAGGACAAAGGGTTTTGGGTTGTCTAAGATATCAGTTGTGGCAAGGGCAGCAGCTATCAATACATTGTGGAGTTCTCGCCAGGGAACATCGTAGCCGATCGTTATTGTAGTTTGTAAAGTCAGAGAAGTATGCGTCTCTCTAATTAAAGCACTGTAGTTAACGATACTGCTACTTAGCAAAATGCTGTTGGGAATTGTCACTAACTCTCGATTTACGGTACGAATCCTGGTCACCAGCAGGGTTCTATCTTCTATGTCCCCTAATTTGTCAGCTACTTCGACGCGATCGCCTACTATAAAGGCACGAGTATAAATCAGCGTTATGCCAGCAAAAATATTGCTAATGGCATTGGTAGCTCCAAAAGAAACTAAAGCTCCTAAAAAAATCGAAACTCCTTGAAAAGCTGGAGATTCGGCGTTTGGCAAGTAGAAATACGAACTGGCAAATGCCAGAGCAACAATCGCAAAAGTCAGCAACTGGTGAGTTGGCTGCGCCCATTCTGGATAAAACCCTGGCAGAGTAAAGACTCCTCTAGACAATGCAGAAAAGAAAAAACGCGAAAAACGAATCGCACAATAGGCAATGACGACAATCAGCAAAATGGTCATCAAATTTGGCAAGTAATCGATAAAACCTTTGCTAAACCGCTCTAACTGACTCCCAAACCACCCCCACATCCTCGTGCCAAGCTTGCGGGTAAGAGGAAACAAACTAAGTACTAGAGCGAGATACCAAAAAATAGCTAGCAACGCCAATACTCTAAGAATCAGTTTGGTGAGTATTTTTAAAAATCCTGATAATTGAGAGGAAGAAACTAATTCTAGACTCTGAATGCGAATATTGGGTATGCGGCGATTCCGTTGCTCGTCTAGCCACTGATATATTTGCGGAGCTATGTTATTTAACAAAGTTAATAACAGCAACAGTCCGATGGTACTAACTATAGCTATAATCGAAGCTCTGATTCGAGATTGGATGCTGCGTTGTTCGCGGTAGCGTTCGACAGCCTGTCGTAGCTTTTGAAGAGATTCTTTAGCTAGAGCCTGGCGAGTTTTGCCAACTGCTTTAGCATCTTCATCAGTGATGCCAAACAGCAATTCATTTTCTGCTCCTACGAGAGTAGCTCCTTCAGTATCCAAAGTGTTAAGTGCCTCTACTGAAACTGTAGATTTAGCAAACTGCTCGATTCTTCGCTTGATGTCCGAAGCTCGCTCATCAATAGAAGGCGCAAGCCCTTTTGTTTTTACAACAAGCAAAGGTCGATCGTCTAACTCGACCGTTACGCTAGATATACTGTTTTCTGTTGCAGGAGAAGATCTTGAGTCGGGTTGAGTGAGTCCGTTTGGAGTAACTACCAGAATTAGAGCCAAACAAAATCCTAGAATAATTGTTCTCCAGCGTTTTTCCAACATATCGCTCACCCAAAAAGTTTTATAGATATCGCTGTGTATTAAAAGTTGCGATCGCCAGATTTACTATAATATTATCTCTGCTGGTTCACACAATAATCGAGATCGGATAACAATTTGTCAGAAAAGCCAGTAGTCCACTTTTCTCTCAGTTCTAGTTGTCGATCGCTCAAAAAACTATTGACCGTACTTTGCCACTGGCGATCGCTCTGGGGCAGAATCAGTCCGTAAAAGTCGCAAGTCAAAGGTTTCTCTGGAACTAGCTGGAACTGTTTTGGTTCCAGGTTTTGTCGTGCCACTTCTCCTGCTAGCAAAACTCCATCGCTAGCAAAAGTATCGATCTCGCCTGTGGCGATCGCTTTCACTCCCTCAGCCCGACCTTTTTCCCCTGAAAAAGATACGATGTTGGCTTGGGGATAATTTTGTCTGATAAATTGTTCTGTAAGTGTATTTTCCAACACCCCAATGCTTAAATCATTCAGTTCGTCTTCTGGAGTAATCTCGATGTTTTTGTCAGTTTCGACTAAGAAATTAGTTCCAGTGATAAAAAAAGCATTAGAAAAGTTTACTTCTGCATCTTCAGTAATTGTATTGGGTCCGCACTCCAAATGAACCGTATCTTTAACCAACTCCGAGCGATTTTCTGCTGTAGACGGTAGCTTAATTACTTCTACTCCTGCGCCTAAGTTGAGCTTGTTAGCAAGATAAGTACCCAAAGCATCGGCTAGATCGGAACAATAACCCGTCCAAAGATCTTGTTGGGGATCTATATAGCCAAAAGGCGGAGCATTGCTTCTCATCGCTATTTTCAAAACTCCCGTTCTTCTAATTTCTGCCAATATTTCATCGGCTTGGGGTTCGACTGCTACAACGGGTTCTGGTATGGGTGGTTTGGGTGGAACATCACCATAGGCTTTTTCTAACTGTTGGGGAGTAAGAGACTTAATAAGATGTAAAGGTAAAGCATCGCCGCTAATTGTTTGGGTATAAGAGGTAGACAAATATGGCTGGTAATCCGAGCGATCGCGCACATACACTTCCATAAATGCCAGACTCAAAGCTTTAAGGTAACCTCTGCCCAAGTCGGGTCGCGGACCTTGCATTATTTTAGCCATCTTAGCTACTTCCTCTGCATTGCTGGTCGATGAATGGGTTCCATTAGTCATCAATCCCAAATACCTGTGAGTAGCATTCAACCATAAAAAAGGATGTGCTTGTTCGGCAATAAAGGGAGCTACTATATCTTGACTTCCCCCCAAAACCATCGTTGGGATTTCGATTTCTCCCATCCCTTCTGGTCCTAACATAATGCTGGTGACTGGACTAACAGCTAACGCTGCTTTAATACGCGGATCTCGGAGGCGATATTCTCCAGGCGGCAAATATCTGGCGCGGCACTGAAGCATCAGGGAGGCGTTTAGGGTGAACTGGTAGCGATCGCATTCTTGACGCAATCGCGCTCGGTTTAATTCCGCTCCAGCCAACAGTAGAGCCGTAGCTCCACCAAAGGAATGACCGATAACCCCAATTTGGTCGAACTTAATTTTTCCCTGCCATTCAAGATTCTTAGCTGCTGTGCTTTCTAAAGCATCGAGCAAGTAAGTTACGTCGAGAGGTCGGCTAATAAATTCAATCGGACTAACATCGACGCTTAATTCACCTCTTAAGAAAGCCTGTTGATACTCGCTGTCGCTGCCAATATGTTCGGGAACGACAACGACAAAACCGTGAGAGGCAAGATGTTCGGCTAGATAGGAATAGTTGAAGCGATTGGAACCAAAGCCGTGAGTAATCACGATTAGTGGTGCTGGTTTGCCAAAGTCTTGAGGAAAATAAAGATCGGCATCCAGGCGATAAAAACTAGATAGACCAGTTAGGGTTTGACGAACGCGATCGATTTGGAAAGTTCTAGTTTCTTTGACAACTTGATATGCACCTCGTTGTCGCAAATCTTGAGACTGAGATAGTTGCGTTTTATTTAACTCTGCTTCTGCTTCTTGTGCGATCGCCTCTACCGTAGTTTTGTTATATTCCAGGTAATTTGCCGATTCTTTAATCAAAGAGAAAACTAAATTGCTATCGATCCGCATATCTTGAGTAGGAAACTGACGCATGATATTTAGCAGGCTCAACCCGTCAGGGTCAGCAGCAGCTAAAATTAAAGCCGACCGCAGCGCATACATCCCATTGCGCTTGCGATGGGTAGAGACGATTTGACCTACCCGCTTGAGGTAGTCTTCACCCATGGGCATGTTGGTTAGGCGCGAGACGGTCACTGGCGAAATATCGAGACGGTGGCGCAATACCTGACGCAGTTGGTTTAGAGCGTGCGGCTGGAGGCGTTTGGCATAGAACTCAAAGTCTGAAGTGATTTCCCCTGTTTTGGCAAAAGTTTCTAGAGAGTCTACAGAAACGTAAAAATCGCCCAAAACAGGAATCGAAAAAATAACTCGCTCCGCACTGAAAACAGGCTTGGCTTTTAAAATTGTTAGCAGTATTACACCGATACAAATCCCTGCATTTAGCTTGATTAATCTGGCGATTTTCCTCATTGTTGGTAATACAGAGTCTTAGATAAAGTCAATCGAACTTACAACATTTTTTTTATACATTACCGCCCCATCTGGTTGCTTTAGTTGAATCAACAAAACCTAAAAGCGAAACCTAAAGGCAAAAAAGGGTCCGTGCTGGATCGCATCTAGTCCAAACTGTTCTCTACCGCTACCAGACTCATAATCAAAGCCAGAGACAGTATAACCGCCAATAAAAGAAGTATCTCCCGCAAAAATCCAGTCAATACCTGCTGAAGTTCGCCAACTAAGCGACCAGTCACCGATTCCAAAACCTGAAACTTCACCAGCTGTAAAAAGAGCCAGTTTTTCATTGAATGCATATCCAAAGCGGGTTCTGAGTAAAGGCTCTACCCAGGTATTATCACTACCCAGACGGTTTTCGCGATCGATACCGAGACTTTCAAGCAAAGGATCGTTACCGCTTATATCGAGATCGATGGTTTGATTGAGATACTGGATTCGCATCCCTCCTGTTAAATCCAAAAAGGTATCTCCTTTTTGGCGACGTATCTGTAGCGAAGGAGCATTATCATCTAAATCGAAGCGATAAGTAAACCCCAAGTCAAAGTAGGCTTGTTGATTTTCTGCTTTAGCCTCTATGCTAATTCCTAGATCCGACAATCCGCTACCGCTGGCAGTTTCAAAACTATCAGAACTAAGATTAGTATAGTAACCATTAAAATAAAATCCTAAGCGATCGCGATAAAAAGCCTCAAACTGTCCAAAAAGAGCAAAATCTAAAGCTCCAATGATATCGCCCAACCCAACATCAAGATCGGCACTTACTTCGGCAATGCTTGAATCCCCCGAAAGTTCTAAGGGAACCACAAAATAGGGCGTGAAGCTGAAAGACCAGTTTCGAGTTTTTGGCTCTGTAGCTTCCTGAGTTACTAACTTTGATTCGGATTCAGTTTCAAGTTTAAAATTTTCTTTAATATTACCGTTTGTATAAATGTTGAGTTCATTAAATTTCCACGCTTGGGGAATTTTGGTGGCAGGGAGCGGACTAAGAGAGAAAAGTTCGTTTTCTAACGCTAGTAATGTCACCGCTTCGATAGTCGAAGACTCAATAGCAGGCAACCGAGAACAACAATTTTCGGACAATATAGATATTGCATAATTTTGTTCGGTGGCAGCGAGAAACTGAGGAATTGCCGCTGCCGTTTTCAGGTTAGCAACTTCAACAAAGCTTATTTTTGTAAATGTTTCACTGGCAGTTGCTTCTGCCACATTTACAAACAAAACTATGTCGATCGCCAGCCCGCCAACAAGCCAAAACTTAGATACCATCTCTTTTTTTCTCACATAGCTTTAGAATTTTACTTAAAAAGAAGATCGTCAATTTTTCCAACAGGCAACTGTTAGAAATACCGCTCGTCAGTGGCTACTAGTCTCAAGACATTATTTACGGTGTTACCTGCTTGAAACGGCTTTAGCGGTTGTTATATGAAATCTGAAAAAGAACGCTACACATAACCTTGAATTAGTAAACAGGAGTTAGGAAATAAGAATCTTTTTAGAACCTTTCCGTAGCGAACATTCAAGTATTTCATATCAAGTCTTGCTTTATAGCATTGAGGTCGCTAAATTTCCGTTTTGGTCAATTCACTCGGCAGACTTCATCAACTTTGGCTAACCGATTATGCCTTAGTAGTTAGAAAAACTCGATCTCGTCTTAAAACTAGCTTTGATGGTTTAATATACCATTAATTCCTTCGATCTTATCTCTTACCCGTAAATGTAAGCATAAGATAATTTCATGATACTGGTAAATGTCTATGCAGATGCGATCGCGCCACTTAATTATCTTAGGAGCATTGCTAATCTTGCTAATCGGGTTTATATCAAGAATTAGCTTTGCTCAAAATCCACCTCCTAGCACTAGTCAAGGTCGACAGTCTACCAATGTCTTGTTTGAGAATGTGCGAATATTTGATGGCATCTCCGAGCGACTGTCTGCTCCGTCTACAGTGTTAGTGGTCGGCAACCAAATAGAGAAGATTTCTACCAGACCTTTTTCCATACCAGAAGAAAACAGTTTAACTCGGATTGATGGTGAAGGTCGAGTGCTAATGCCAGGGCTAATCGATGCCCATACCCACTTATTTTTGGAGAGTGGTTCGGTTGAAGAACTGATAATGCTGGGCAAAACGTCCCCCGAAAAGCTGTTTCAGCAGGTAGGAAAAAATGCCACAGCTATGCTGATGCGTGGCTTTACCAGTGCGCGGGATATGGCGGGACCAGTGTTTGAGCTACAAAAGGCGATCGATCGCGGTGATGTAGTGGGACCGCGTATCTGGCCTTCAGGTGCCATGATTTCTCAAACTGGCGGTCATGGAGACTTTCGCTCTCTAACAGAACTGCCCAGAACAGCAACCTCCGAACTTAGTTTGGGCGAAAAATATGGAATTGGGGCGATCGCTGATGGGGTTCCCGAAGTGCTGCGCCGCGTTCGCGAGCAGTTAATGATGGGAGCCAGCCAAATTAAGCTAGCGGCTGGAGGCGGTGTTGCTTCAGACTATGACCCAATCGATGTCAGTCAATATACTGAAGCAGAGTTTGAAGCAGCGGTAGAAGCGGCTGAGAATTGGAACACCTACGTCGCCGTCCATGCCTATACTCCCAGGGCGATTCAGACGGCGATTCGGGCAGGGGTAAAATGTATCGAGCATGGTCAACTAATGGATGAAGAAACCGCCCAAATTATGGCAGAAAATGACGTTTGGCTTAGTATTCAGCCTTTTTTAGATGATGCGGATGCCAATCCCTATCCAGAGGGATCTGAGAACCGAGCTAACCAGCTAAAGGTGGCAGCAGGAACGGACACTGCCTACAACTTGGCTAAGAAGTACAACTTAAAAACAGCCTGGGGTACCGATACTTTATACAGTACTGAAGGAGCCGCCCGCCAAGGCGCAAAGCTAGCAAAGCTGATACGCTGGTATACTTCTGCTGAGGTACTTAAAATGGCAACCAGTACCAATGCCGAACTGCTTGCCTTGTCTGGTCCTCGCAATCCCTATCCTGGTAAGTTAGGCGTTGTCGAAGAAGGTGCGCTAGCCGATCTATTGCTGGTAGACGGCAACCCACTGGAAAACATCGAGTTAATTGAAGAGCCGAGCAATAATTTTGTTGTAATTATGAAAGATGGGATAATTTACAAAAATATTCTCAGCCAATTGAATTAGTTAAAGCAAACTCACTCGTTCTTGCTGCAAATTACAGCACAGTAACTTACTCGATCGCTTCAAAGGAATTAAAAAAAGCAGTTGCCGCTTCTGAAAGCTCGCCTTGCTGTGGCTGGCTCGCGCCTAGAACATAGATTGTTTCATCAATTAAATAAACTCTAAAGGTAATAGTTTCTTCAGAATCTCGAAGTCTCAGTTGCCTGCCAGGATATTCTTTGTAGGTTATAGGCTGCTCGTCGATAAGATCGAAAGCCGTGTTGCTGACTAGTCGCTCCCGCAACCCCGCTAAAATAGCCCTGGGGTTTTCCAACTGAGTAGAAGATAGTTCTTCTGAGTAGGCAACAACAAATCTCGAAGCTTGGGGATTAGTAGCTAAAACTCTAAACTCGATATTTCCTACCTCTGTTTGTAAGGTTTTGGTTTCTTGAACAATAGTGCCGCGAGGTGCCCAAATACTAAAGCCTCCCTCTCGCGAAACCAGATGTTGCCAGGTTTGTTCTTGTTCTTCTCCTTCAATACTCAAACCTGGTTCGGGTGCTTGTTGTTGAAATCGCTCGATTTCTCGGTCAAATTGCTCTTTTCCTTCCTCGAAAAAATCGGGGCGATCGAATAATAACGCCAGCGATGGAGTGGCAAAACTAACCATGATGCCAGTAGCGATTGTACTTATTAATAGTTTTTTCATCATGAAAAACAAATTTTTTTAATGACAGCTTTTAATAAAAATTTCTAAAGTTTTTTGAAAATATATCAAAATCGAGGTTGAATTTAAGAGTTGAAGCTCAAATTTTTACTGACAAAACCAGAAAATTCCCAATGAAATGCGAAACACGAACGGGTATGAACGCCATCATTTTAAACCAATCAGAACTAACCTTTATAGGCTTGCTGGAGCAGTAACGGGAGGTATCTTAGCTTATATCATCGGCAGTAACTTACAGTTGTTGCTTTCTGCTATTCTCTGTTCCATGGCGATCGCTTTTTCGGCTTATGCCAGTACGCGTCTACACAAACCATTTTTTTGGTGGCTGAGTGTGGCAGCGATCGCAGGAAGCGTTGTCGGTACAGGTTCTGTACTAGCAGATTATTTAAAGGTTCAGACAAATGTTACTCATACAATAGAAACCCGAGTTACTATGGTTGGCTTTCTCGCCATAGCTGGTATTGTCTCGGGATTTTTTTTGGGTTCTAGCTCGAACAAAGCAAGATCTGGTATTCCTCATCCCAAAGAATTTATTAAAAGCGTTAGTGGACTGACAGCAGGAGTATTTGCCGCAATTGTTACGATTAGTTTTATCTTTCAAGGCTTGGAAGAGGCAAGGACACTATCAAGCAGACTTAGTGCCACAACCACAATTTTGGCTACTTCTCTTGCTATTCCTGGTTGGGGGGGATATCTAACAGGGCACTTTATATATTTATTACGCAACAAAACGTCTCGTCATCGACGTATTAAGTAGACTTTTGCACAAAATATTTTAAGAAAACTCTGAGTAGTTTAAAAGACAAGAGTTTTTGAGAATTCTATGTAATTGCTGAAACAATGAAAAATCGTATTTATGTAAGAAGTCTAATAACTTTCTGTATCAATTTTATCATTCGGTCGAGATTGTTGATTTTTATTTTCTATGTTTACTACTCATATAATTTTTCTAACATTTAATATTGTATTAATGAAAATGTTGTAGTATTAGTGAACAAAGAAAATTAATTTAGTTTTAAATAAAAATTATGTTTGTTTTAACTTCTCTACTCCCAAGCTAAATTAAGAAAAAACAAAGATTACTATAGCCATAACTCTATCTTAAAACAAAAATATTAGAGTCAATGAATAAAAACTTACTAACAAAAAATTTTAATTGGCTTAAAATTCGACTGCCGATGTATTAAATTAAAATCTGAGTAACAATATTTGTATATTCAGAAAACTTTAGTTTTATATCTAACTTTTATTCTCTGTTTTCTATTACCTCGAAAAGACAACCAAAAGCTAGAAGTTGCAAGATAGCTGCGATTCAGGATTTTTTTTAGACGCTTGTCAAGATAGTTTTCCATGAAAATCTTATTAGTTGAAGACGATCTATCTACTGCCAGAGTTCTCTCAGCAACCTTAAGCGGTGAAAGGTATACCGTAGACCTTGCCAGAGATGGTCAAACAAGTCTGGAACTAGCTAATCGGTGGCAGTACGACATAATTTTGCTAGACATAATGATTCCTAAACTCGATGGAATTATGGTCTGCCAATGTCTGCGTTCTCAAGGCTACCAAATGCCAATTTTACTGCTTACTGCCAAGAATTCTACTCATGATATTGTAAGAGGTTTGGATGCTGGGGCTGATGATTATCTAACCAAACCTTTTGTTTTTTTGCAATTATTAGCGAGAATTAGAGCTTTGTTAAGAAGAGGCAAAAATCCCAGGCTTTCCTCGCTGTTGTCCTGGGGTAAATTGACTTTAAATCCAGTATCGTTGCAAGCTAGCTACCAGGGTCAAGAAATCGAGCTAAAACCAAGAGAATATAAATTGCTAGAGTTGTTTTTAAAACATCCTCGCCAAGTTTTTAGTCGTAATGCCATAATCGATCGCCTGTGGACGAGCGATAATTATCCGACAGAAGGAGCGGTAACCAATCTGATCAAAGATTTACGTAAACGACTGAAAAAAGTAGGTATAGTCGAGGAAGTAATTGAGACAGTGTTTGGCATAGGATATCGATTAAAACCCGTCCCCAATCACCAGTCAAAAAGCAAACAATCGGGAATTAAAGCGATTGCTGAAGCTAAAGCCTCGTTTGACTCTGGTTTAGAACGAAGAATCAGGGTTTTAGAAGAGGTAGAGCGGGGATTGTCAACCAATACCCTAACCGAACCCCAAAGAGAGCGAGCCAAAGAAGAGGCACACAAGTTAGTAGGAGGATTGGGGACATTCGGCTACCCTGAAGCTGTAGCTTTTGTTCGCCAGATAGAGCAACTCTTGAGTGAGAAAGGAAAGAACGAACTGACAATAGTTCGAGATTTCTCACGAGAACTCGCATCTCTCAAGCAGTTTTTGTCAGGCGATCGTCCCAAACTTACTGCTACCACAGCCAGAGTATTGCCATATGCTATAGAGTCGCCAGCCTCCCAGCAGTATGCTCTGCAAAACTCAAGTCAGCGGCTCGAACCATCGCGGACGAAAGTACTCTTTTACGGAGACTTAAATACTTCCGATGCTTTGCAACGAGTATTAGAGACAAAAAAAATCGAATTAGTTTGCGTAACTAAACCTGAAGAATTGTGGAAGGCTCTATTTTCCCAATTACCTCTGCTACTCCTACTAGATTTAGACGTACCTACATTCGATGGGATTGAAATCTGTCAAGCGGTTAGTTCCCATGCTCTCTATTGCAGTCTACCAATTTTTGTCCTCACTGCTCGAACTGAACCAGATTATTTGCGACAGGCATTTGAGGCAGGAGCAATTGACTTTGTTAGCAAACCAATTCTCGGTCCCGAACTAGTCAGTAGAGTAGTCAATCGCATAGAGCAATTGTCTCAAAAGCAATTAAGTTTTAATAAATCTATAGAAACCGATACCGACGCGTTAACCAAACTTCCAAACCGCCAATCTTTCCAATACTCCCTTCAACAAGGGTGGGAACAGTCAAAGCGAGAACAAAAAACCATCGCCGTTATCTTAAGTGAGATTGATTGCTTTCAAGCATACAACTCCGACTGTGGTTACGCCGCAGGCAATACCTGTTTGCAGCAACTGGCAATTATTTTACAACAGTGTATTCCTGCTTCGGGCTTAGTAGCCCGTTATGGCGGAGCCGAATTTGCCATTTGCTTGCCCTCAACATATTTAGATACAGCAGTAAGATTAACCGAGACAATTCAGCAGCAGATCTTTGAGTTAAATATTCCTCACCAAAGCTCTACCTTGAGCGATCGCTTGACTATGAGTTTGGGAATTGTTGGTACCGTTCCCGCAGCCAATAATAGCGTTAGCACTTTTATGAATACCGCTAACCAGGCACTACAAGCGGCAAAATGGCGAGGCGGAAACACCTATTGCTTGTATTCTCTATGAAGATTCAGCGGCAATTTTTGACTAAAATTTCCCTGGGAATACTACTGACAATTCCTTTTCTGCTCCAGTTGGTGGGAGCAGTGGGGCTTGTTGCCTATCTATCTAATCGCAGTGGCGAAAGAGCGGTTAATGACCTGGCTAACCAATTAATGAATCAGGTATCGGTGCGGATTGTCGAGCGTCTCGAACTATATTTAGCAACTCCTCAGCAGATAGTAGAACTAAATCGAGTCGCGATAGCCAAGGAAAAAATAGACGTAGCAGATTTTGCCAAACTAGAACAGTATTTTTACCAGCAAATACAAATTTTCCCCTCACTGACTACTCTTAGCTTTGGCAATGTTGACGGAGAAGTTCTAGGAGTCGGTCGCGATCGCCATGGTGTTGTTACTACTCCCAATACTATTACGCTCTGGGATAAGCGAGGAGCCGCACCTGGAGTACGCCGCTTTTACCAAATTGATGAAAAACGAAATCGCCTAAAAACAATACACGTTACGCCCAATTTTGATTCTCGCCGACTTTTATGGTACAAAACTGCTTTAAAAGTTGGCAAACCAACCTGGACTCCAGTTTTTCCCGCTCTAAACTTACCTATTACTATAATTTCTGCGGTAACTCCCGTCTATATAAACGGAGAATTGCAAGGAGTTCTTAATTCGGATTTACTGCTAGAAGATATTAGTTTATTTCTCGATTCTCTAGATTTTTCTCCATCTGGTCAAACGTTTATCGTCGAGCCAACAGGAGAATTAATCGCCAGCTCTACTCAAGAACGACTTTTCCACAGGCAGGGAAAAGAACTAATCCGAATGCAGAGTACAGATAGCCAGAACTTGTTAACTCGCGCCGTAGCTCAAGAAGCGATCGCTAAATGGCAAGACTTAAACCGAATTCGAGCCAGCCAGAGTTTTAGCTTTCTCTTAGACAAGCAGCGTCAGTTCGTGCAAATTACGCCATATCAGAATAGTTATGGACTTGACTGGCTAATAGTAACGGCGATTCCCGAAACAGATTTTTTAGCAGATATCCAGGCAAACAATCAACGGACGTTACTACTTTGCGGGCTAACCTTGCTATCGGCGACAGTTACGGGGATTTGGACATCACGGGCGATCGCTACCCCCATTCACCGCTTACAGCAGGCAGCAACGGCTATTACCGAAGGACAATTAAAGCGACAAATTCAAGTAGGTGGAGTAGGGGAAGTAGCGCAACTGGGTATCGCTTTCGAGCGGATGGCACAGCAACTAGACGATACCTTTGGTTCTCTGCAAGCCAGCGAAAAAAAGTTTGAAACTTTTTTGCAAAGTATCCCTTTGGGAATTACCGTCTTCGATCGCGATAGCAAGGCAGTGTTGCTAAATCGAGCAGCAAAAGAAATTTTAGGACGCAACGAAATACTAAATCCCTTATTATCAGCAAAATTTTCGCGAGATTTGCCTATTTACGTCGCTGGAACTAACCGTAGTTATCCTGTAAATAAATTACCTGCAATCAGGGCATTAAAAGGAGAATCAACTGTATTAGACGATCTCGAAATAGAAGTTGAGGGCAAGCGAATCCCGCTAGAAGTTCGTACTATTCCCATTTTTGATGAAGCTGGCGACGTGGTTTATGCTATTAATGTTTTCCAGGATATTAGCGAACGTCGCCATACAGAAGAACTACGTGCTGGTTACGAACAAGAGTTGAAGTGCCAGGTTACCCGTCAAACCGAAGCCATTCGACAAGGCGAAGCATTAAACCGCGCCATTATCGAAGCACTGCCCGATTCGATAATTCGGATGCATCGTGATGGAACGTATCTTAATGTCAAGCTATCAAATGCCATTTTAAAAACGATATTGCCAGCAACTGTAGGAAAGAACGACCGCAGTATTCTCTTTCCACAATTGGCAAGAAAGCTCCTCAAAGCTACTAAAGAGGCACTACAAAGCAGCAAAGCTCAAATTGATGAGTTTCCCTTGCTAGACGATGGACGAGTAATTTGGCAAGAGGCAAGAGTAGTACCTCTAGACAAAGACGATGTACTAATCGTGCTTCGAGATCTTACAGAACGCAAAACAGCAGAACTAGAACTTCTAGAAAGCGAGGAACGGTTTCGCAGTGCCTTTGAAAACACGCCAATTGGCACTGCTATTGTTTCCTGTAGTGGTAAGTTTCTCAAAGTCAACAGTTCTTTGTGTAATATTGTTGGTTACACAAAATCAGAACTGCTCACTGCTACCCTACACGACATAACTGCCCTTGAAGATCGACAGCGAGTCTCAGAAATCAGGCAACAAATGTTAGCCGACAACGAGCGAGTTACTCAAAGAGAAATCTGCTGTGTAGATAAATTTGGCAATACTATTAGCTGTTTGCTCAGCTTATCTTTAGTAAAAGACTCTAAAGTTCGACCGCTTTATTTTATCGCTCAAATTCAAGATCTTAGCGATCGCGACAAAATTGACCGACTCAAAGATGAATTTATTTCGATTGTCAGCCACGAACTTCGTACTCCCCTAACCGCAATTAATGGTTCTTTGGGTCTACTCAATACGGGATTTTACAATGATAAATCAGATACGGCAAAAGAACTATTGCAAATTGCCCACAACAATAGCGAACGTATGGTTTGCTTAGTCAACGATATTTTAGACCTGGAGCGGTTGGAGTCAGGGAAATTTAAGTTGGTTAAAGAAAAATGCGATCTTTCTACTTTGCTTCACCAGGCAACTGAGTCGGTTAAAATACTTGCCGATCGAGATGGCATCGAGCTTATTGTCAATTCCTGTTCCTACGAGATCTTAGCCGCACCCAACGCGATCGTACAAACTTTGACTAATCTCTTAACCAATGCGATTAAGTTCTCTCCTCCTGGTTCGACTATCTGGCTTACAGCAGAGCTAATTACTAACAGTTTCTCATCCCTATTCCTCAAATTAGAATCAAAAGACTTTGAAGAGGAATCAAAGGCAATCCTGTTTCAAGTTAAAGATCGAGGACAGGGTATTCCCCAAAATAAATTATTGTCCATATTCGATCGCTTTCAACAAGTAAACATTTCCGACTCTCGCGACAAGAAAGGTACGGGCTTGGGGTTGGCTATTTGTAAGAGCATTGTCGAACAACACGGGGGACGAATTTGGGTCGAAAGTGAATTGGGTATAGGCAGTACGTTTTTCTTTACCTTACCATTGTCGAACTATGAATAAACGGGTGCTGATTGTCGATGACGAACCAGAAATACTATTTGTTTTGCAAAGAGTTTTTGAAGATTTCGCAGGTTGGAAAGCAGTGACGGCGAGTTCTGGTAAGGAAGGGTTAGCTAAAGCTAGAACCGAAAAACTCGACAGCATTATTCTCGATGTATCGATGCCTGAAATGGATGGATTTCAATTTGTCGAACGTCTCCAGTTAGACCCCCAAACCGAAGCTATTCCAGTCGTTTTGCTAACTGCAAAGGTCACGCCAGGCGATCGCGCCAAATTTGCCCAGATGAAAATTGCTGGGTCAATTGCTAAACCCTTCGATCCGACTACCGTTTGGACTCAAGTTGCAGCACTTTTAGGTTGGACATCATAGATTTACTTATAAGTTTCTTATTTTTTTTTACTAAAACTAAATACTAAAGTAGGCTGAATTAGAAAATTTGGGACTTCTGTTTCGGGTTTCGCTAATTTATCAGGTCGTAACTGTCTTTAGTTCTAAATAAGATTGAGATTTATTTTATAACACTTCTAAAAAATTATGTAATATAGCCATGGCGACTAAATCTATTTTACTGTTTGACTTTGAGGTCGGAGTTCGAGAGGTTTTGAGTCACTGTTTGAAGGATTTTGGCGGCTGGAAGGTTATTTTAGCTACTTCTATTCCAGAGGGATTAGCGAGGGTAAACAGCGAGCCACCCGATGCTATCCTGGTAGATGTTCGGCTTTCGAGAGAAGCTCATAGTTTGCAATTGCTTCAAGAACTAAAACGGTTTTCGGGGAAATATATTCCCATCGTTTTGATTACAGCCAGAGCTAGTTGGTTTACCCAACAACAACTAGAAGAAATTGGGGCGATCGGAGCGATCGCCAAACCGTTTAATCCCGTCTCTCTGCCCACTCAAATTGCCAAGCTACTAAATTGGTGAAAAAAATAGAGTAAGACAGCTTAAAAAGAATTTCGCTCTTATGAATAGCCCAATTCAAAAATAATATTCTAAAACTTACGCACTTAAAACATGAAACCCTGATTTTGCGTTGGGTGAAATCGCTCAAACCCTTTTTGTTTTGTAACACTGCGTAAGTCTTATATTTTTACGCTCGGTCGAAAACGATTTAGTAAAATCTTTTTTATAACTTTCATATAAATTTGTATCTCGCTCTTATTTTTTTGTTCTAAGCTGCACGATAACTGATGCAGTTTTTTGTTTAGGATGAGTGCGGTTACGATTGCAATCATAAACAGAATTTCGTTCGTTCTCATCCTCTAGTTAGCAACAAAGTAAATAGAGGTAAACCATGTCAATTTTTAAAAAATGCTTTGCAGAATTTATTGGCACTTTTTGGCTCGTTCTTGGTGGCTGTGGTAGTGCTGTTTTGGCAGCCGTATTCACCTCCGAAGATACTGTAATCGGACAGGATACTTTTTTCCCTCTTGGAATTAGTTTTGTCGGAGTTGCTCTCGCCTTTGGCTTGACAGTGTTGACTATGGCATATGCTGTCGGACATATTTCTGGCGGACACTTTAATCCTGCCGTTTCCTTTGGGCTTTGGGCGGGTAAGAGGTTTTCTGGTGGAGAGTTACTGCCTTACATTATCGCTCAGGTGTTAGGGGCGATTGTGGCTGGACTAATTATTCTGATTATTGCCAGTGGCAATCCCGAATTTAGTCTTTCTGGTTCCAATCCTCTGGCAACTAATGGTTATGGAGAACATTCTCCTGGTGGTTATCCGCTGTTGTCTTGCCTGATAACTGAAGTAGTTTTAACCTTTATGTTTTTAATTATTATTTTAGGAGTTACCGATGTTCGTGCCCCCGTAGGATTTGCACCCGCGGCAATTGGGCTGGCTTTGACTTTAATTCATTTAATTAGCATTCCCGTCACCAACACCTCAGTCAATCCCGCTCGTAGTACGGGAGTTGCCTTGTTTGCTGGAGTAGAATTAGTCGGTCAACTATGGTTATTCTGGGTAGCCCCTATTTTAGGAGCAATACTTGCTGGATGGGTTTATCGCACTGTTTTTGCCGAGCCGCGTGTAGTAAGAGAAACTACTCCTGCCGTTGGGGAACAAATATCTTAAAACTCACAGAATTATGCTCGGACGGGTACGGTCTTTGTGCTTGAGATCTTTTAATAGCTGTTTAGATATTGTGAGCTGTAATTTGCTTTTTTGCCACCTCAATCCATGTTAGAGCTATCAGAAATATTTACGCTTTTTTTTATTACCTTGGGACCGCTAAAAACTATTGGTGCTTTCGTGCAGCAGACTAGGGGAGCCGCTCCTGGTTTTTGCCGAACGGTGGCTTTAAGAGCTACGGCGATCGCCACAATAATTACAGTGGTTATTGCTATTGTTGGCATCAATATTTTGGGTAAGTGGGGTGTTTCTACTCCTGCTGTAGGAATTGCTGGTGGAATTATACTATTTAACTTGGCACTATCGGCAGTCAATCAATCATTCCCACCCAAACCTAAAAGTACTGATAGTAAGTCAATATCTCCACCATCTTTAGATATTGCCATTTTTCCCCTGGCTATTCCCACTATTGTTACCGCTCCAGGCATTGCAGCGATCGTGGCAATTGTCGCTCTAGCTCAAGATGAAGGTCAGCCAGGTTTAGCAGCAATTATAGGTCTACTTCTGGTAATTATGGTTTTAAATCTAATCTTTATGCTATTGGCGCGACAGATTTTTAAAGTTTTACCACCTCCAGTTCTGCAAATTATTGGCTGGGTTTTTGCGGTACTACAGTCGGCACTTGCCGTACAGTTTATTATTAATTCTTTAAGAGCTATAGGAGCTTTGCCGAAGATTACAAGCAATGTTTGATTGTCAAAAAAGAGCGAAGACTTAACAGTTAGATTATTAAACAAGTCAAATTTTTCTAAAGTCAGTAGGCGATCGCTTTAATTAATTTGACTGACTATAGAGTTCTTGCAGGCGTTGGTTTATCTGCCCCCGTTGGTCGACTGTCAACTCACCGCGAATCGCCAATAACTCTTCAAACAGCAAATCTCCAAGTTGTTGTCTGACGTGAATGACATCCTGCCGAGCGATGCGGATTTCGTCTGCTGAAGCTGTAGGAACGGTAGTATCTCTCAAATTCTGTAATTCCCGTTGAAGCTTATTAAATGTTTTACGGACTTCTGGTCGATAATTATCTAGGATTTCTTGAATATTTTCTCGTTGTTCGTCGTCAAGGTCGAGGCTATCGATAAACTCTTCTGGCGATGGTGGCTCTGGTTGCGATTGCGCTAGAAGCTGAGCAGCGATGCTATATTTGGTTTGCGATCTGACTGTATTGGGATTAAATGTAAATACCATGCTCAATGCAACCATAGACAATAACGCTAATTTTTTCATGTAAACTCCTCACAAAATAGTTTCTACTGCATTTAAATTATTCAGCATTCGGCAAAATTTGAATAGTCTAAAATATTTCCATTTTTATGTGTGAGTGTGATTTACTTTGGCGCGATCGCCTGCCTAGTTAACATTTATCTTGATAAACGACAATGAATTACATATTGTATTGCTTATAAAAACTTTAATTGCAATTTTAACAGAACTTAATAGCCCTGCCGCTCGCAACCAGCAGTATCATAAATTTGCTGCTTAAATTTAGTCATTGCTAATTAGATTCAATACTATGAAAAAAATATTATCGTTCTTGCTACTGTTGCCAATTTTTACCGCTGTCGAGTATTTCACAATTCGCCCTGCTAGAGCAGAATGGGAGTACACCCAATGGGGTATGAGTGCTGAAGAAGTTTTGCAAGCTTCAGAGGGGGCAGCAGTTCCTGTGAAAAATCCCAAAATGACAGATGACGGACAACAAACTTTACTACAAAGTGATTGGAATTCGGGTAAGTATCAATTTGAAGTTTTGTTTAATTTTATTGGCAGTGAACCACAGCTATCGGAAATAGTTTTTGTATCCCAAGGCAATACTGTAGGTCTAGTTGATGAACTCAAACAAAGGTTTGGTCGTCCTTCTCGTGCGGTAGGTCAACTTCAACAAACTAGAAAACCTCCTAAATTTAGTTTGGTCGATAGTGAAACCTTCGCCCGACCTGCTAACCCACCTGTCAGCGAACCTCAACCAATATCCGTACTGGTAGAATGGGAAACACCCTCTAATTTTATCCAACTGATTCGCCAAAGCCCAACTGACGTAATAATTAGGCTTACTCCCTTAGAAGACGGTAAGGCAAATCTGTGAAAAGGGGGATAAGCGATAATGAAGTCATATTTAAAGTGAAGCGTGAAATACGAAAAACTTAAAGAAACTGTTCGACGGGTATTGTCAACTTAACAGCTATCGCCAGGGAAGAACGAATAAAGCAGCAACGAAGGCAATCAAACCATACAGAATAATAGAACTGACAACAACGCCGAGATTAGAAAGACGAGGCAATTCTGCTAAATAATCTTCTCTCTCTAAATAGCGTATCTCTTGCTTATAGGCAATAATTATGGGAACCAACAATAAGATGCCGATCGCGATCGCCGCTAGTCCAATGATGTGAACTAGATTCAGGTCAAATGCTCGATCTTGTTCGGGAAACGCCTGATGTAGCGCAGTCAAAATACTATCGAACCCCGCACCAAAGCCAATAATTCCAATACAGTTTTGAATCCAGCTTGCCATAGTGCGTTCGGCAGCTTCACGGTTGCGTTCTTTGGCTAATTGAGTAGTAACATTAGTAGGTCTAGGTGGTATTGAACTCATAGGATTGGTTATCGATTAGTGGTTTTGGCAGTAGACACATGACAGAGAATAAAAGTTAAATTATTTAAGTTATTGCTTTCCATAAAATGCCAACAAAAGCGATCGCTCCTATACAAATTAAACCTATGGCTACAGTCAAACCTAGAGAACGACGAGATTTATAGAAGTAATCTGCGTTACGCTGAATTTTTAGCAGTTCTTGACGATGTTCGATGGCGGCAGTAACCAGAGCATATATTCCCAGTCCAATAAATGCCAATCCTAACAGTCGAGTCAAGCGCACTCTGTCGAGATTTTGGACGGCTTGAAAACTAAAAATTGCACTAACTACACTATCAATACCAAAGCCAAAACCAATTAGAGAAAGACTGGTACGAATCCACGCCATAAGAGTGCGTTCTGCTGCCGCTCGATTACGCTCTTTGGCAAGTTCGGCTTGAATATTAGGCGGCTTGGATGGTAAAGGTGGTTGGCTCATGATAATTTCCCATTAAATTATTAGTCGTTAATTGTTGGTTATTAGTTGTTAAACCAAGAATAAAAAACTAATGACAAATGCCAAAGAACGAATGACTGACAACATCAAGAAGATATACTTGCTGTACCCACTGTCATTGCCGTCCGTACCTTACGTTTCATCCAGGCGGAGTAAGGAACACCAACTATAATTCCCACAATTAGTACGCCGACTATGACAGGAATAACGTTTGCTTGTCCGTTAAGTGCGGCAAGAGCGATCGCCAGCCCAGCGTTGCGAGCGATAGTGGCGACGGCAATTCCCGACTGAATATTTGGAGCCAAGCCAATACTCGCAACTTGTCCAATGACCAAACCGAGTAGCGTAATCAGAGCGGTTGCAATTAGTATTGTCGTCCCCAATGCTGGAACGATTTCCCAACTAATGATGAAAATAATCAGTACCTGAATGATAAATAACGTATTGGCTACCGTGCTTATTAGTTCCACGATTTCTGTTGCTACGTCTTTCCAGATAGTTGCAATAGCAATGCCGATGCCCAACGGTAAAAACTGAACGAGTCCTACTTGCTTGGCAACCTGCATGGCATTAACCGTTAGTTCAGAACCAGAATAGAAGACAGCGAAGAACTTTAAAATTAGCGGAGTGACTAGAATAGCAAGCAGTGCCAGAGTTATTTGCAGACTGAGAGTAAAGTCCAGACGTGCTCCCGCAGTTCCCGCCCTCTTAGTAAGCAGCGCAGGACCTGGTGCGGCAATCATAAAAATCAGAGCTAAGACAAAGGTTTCGGGAAGTTTGGTGACTGACAGAATAGCTGCCAATACTATGGGAGGAATAATAACAATAGCCAGAAGCGATCGCGCTACAAGAGTGGGCTGTTGCCAGAACGCCAATAAGTCCGATACCGACAATGCCGCACCCAAAGAGAGCATAATAGCAAACACTGAGAAAGAGACTAAGGTTGTCACGATTTGACTATTAAGGGTGATAATCTCCTTGAAGCTCACGTCCTTAGTAATTATGGGAACATAACTGGCTAGCCCGATAAACACCAAAACGATGGCAATGGTTATGGCAAAGGAACGAGTGGAGGCATAATTATATTTATAGCGAGGACTTTCCAGGTTTTTAAGCACGCGCCAGTAGTTAAGAGTGCCTCCTGCTAGAGCGACTACCCCCAGAACAATTAAACCCAGTCCCAAAACCCGTTCTTCTGTAAGCTGATTCACCGAAGTTCCAGTTTGTGACTGCTTGAGATAGGTAAAAAAGCGATCGATACCAAAGCCAAAACTAATCATTGATAGGGAGGTACGAATCCAAGCCATCAAAGTGCGTTCGGCTGCCAGACGATTGCGGTCTTTTGCCAAATCCGTACGAATTTCTGCTAAATCTGTGCGATCGCTGGCAAGCTCGGTGCGAGTTATAGCAAGTTCGTTATTGCTCGCTCCAGCAAAGGAAGATTCTTCTGGTTTGGGAGATTGAAAGGAATCAGACATAAGATAGACGAGTAAAAAAAATGTATTAGCTCTTTTAGGACTGAAAAAGAAGTTCCTAATAAGATATATTCAATCTTTAGCTATGATTCACTTTCGGACATAAATCTGGTACTTAGCGCGATCGCCACAATTGACAGGGGAATTATGATAATTTTCCACTGAATCTCGCTAGGAGTGACAGCTTCTAAGATGCGTTTGACAAATACTACACTCAATAGCACCAGGAGTACTTCTAATAAACTTTTTTTGAGTGCGGCAATATTTTTAATTCTCAACCACTTAGGAATCTCTAAATCTTCTTCTTTAAAGTTAATAAACAGAGCATAAATACCATAGGAGAAGGAGAGAAATGCTAAACCAATAAGAAAATCATCCAGTGCTTCTAAAAGACGCAGAGTAGCTTCTTCCGTCGCACCTATGGGCATGGTATTTGCGCCTCCCTCAAAAGCGATCGCAAAAGCAGCAATGGTTTCTTTAATTCCCAACAGCAGCATAAGTAATGAAGCAGCTAAAGAAGCGAACACCGGAATCGCACTAATCCATCGGGATACAGAAAGCGTTTTTAACAACAATGATATTTCTGCTTTAGATGTTGGTTCGTCGTCTTTAGTTTTTACATTCATAATTTATTTGTTTTCTAATAAGCAACTTAACTTTTTACGATATTTTTGGAGGACAGAAGGAATCAGGAAACAAAGGAGTAACCATAAATCTTCAAAACTTGCATAGATGACAGAATACCTCTAAGAAATAAGAAAGTCGTAACTAAATATAAATATCTATATAACAATCGATAATAATTCAGTCTTTACAACTCCCTTATAAGTTGTTATTTCACTCTTACTTCTTCGTGTTAATCTCTTCCGATAGCTGCATATCAGCCTGCACTTTAAAATTGCCCCCTATCTCCAAAATGGATTTAGCAAGTTCTTTATCCTTGTAATAGTTGATTTGCCAATGACGACTCGACGGACTTTCGTGGGAAACAGTTTAATGTTTAGCACTGCTCTCATCAACTTTAATGCGCTTAAAGCGATCGCCCAAACACATGGTAAGCAGATCTTCTCAATTCTTCATACCAACGATATGCACTCCAATGTAGTAGGTGTCGGTCCCTTGCAAGACTATACACCTCTCAGTTTAGGAGATGACCAGACCAAAGGCGGATATTCTCGATTAGGCGCTTTAATTACCGAACGCAAAGCGGAACTGAAGCAGCTAGGACCAGTGCTGGTGTTGGATGCTGGAGATTTCAGCATGGGAACTGCCGTAGCTGCCGCCTGTCGGGAACTAGGTGCCGAACTCCAGCTAATGGGGCGTATGGGCTACGATGCCACTACCTTTGGCAATCATGAATTCGATCTCGGTCCTGATGGTCTGGGAAAAGCGATCGAACAGTCAACAATGGCAGGGACAATACCAGCAGTATTAGCAGCCAATAGTGATTTTAGTGTTGACTCCGAGCGTCTGAAAGTCCTTCAAGAATTAGCTAAAGCTGGTACAATCGAACCATATAAAATCATCGAACGGGGTGGTATTCGGTTTGGTTTGTTGGGTTTGATTGGTTACGATGCTTTTCGATACGCTATCGATCCTGGCGGGGTGGTTTTTGCAGATCCAATTGAAACGGCTAAATCCCTAGCTCAAAAACTCAAACAAGAAGAACGAGTCGATATAGCGATCGCCCTGCATCACGGAGGGGTGTCTAAAGGTTCGAGCGGCAAGTTCGATGCCGGGGAAGACATTAACCTCTTAAAAACCATACCAGAGCTAGATTTGGTGATTGGCGGTCATACTCATACCGAGTTGCACGAGCCGTTATTAGTCGATAATCGTCCAGTAGTACAGACGGGTAAATACGGTGAAAATCTAGGCGAACTAATACTCAGTCTCGAAAACGGTCGAGTTCAGGTCGAATCTTATCGGTTAATTCCTATCGACGATCGCATTAAGGGAGATGAGAACATTCAAGCTCAGGTTGAGAACTTTTTACGCAAATCTGGAACAGCTGTCTTTGCTTCTAGGGGGTATAAAACTAAGCAACCGCTGGTGGTAGTTTCGGAAGATTGGCCAATGAATTATCCCGATATTGAATCGGGAACTCCGTTAGCGAATGTTGTCTCGGATGCTTTACGCCAAGCTACAGGTAGTCAGATAGCTCTAACCGCCAACGGTCTAATTCGGGCCGGTTTAATTAAAGGTAACAGTGGTGGAGTCCAAACAGTTTACGATGTGTTTGCTATCGCCCCACTGGGGGGTGGCGTTGTCGATCCGACGGCAGGAAGTGCTTTATTAAAAGGTTATTTTACAGCAGCGGAATTGAAAAATATCCTGGAATTTTTCCTGGTAGATGACCCCCACCATCCTGGGGAATATTTTCCCAGAGTATCGGGCTTGAGGTTTTATTATGACCCCAATCGTCCTCGCTTTGACCGAGTAACAGCACTGGAATTGGGCAACATCGATGACGGCTATCAAGAGATCGCTCTAGATTTTCCTACACTATACAGCTTTACCACTAGTCTGTTTGGCGGAACGATTATTGCAGCTATCCCCAAACTTAGCAAGGGTGCGTTGCCGCTACAACCTAAAAAAGCCGATGGCACGCCTATTAATACTCGTACGGACGCGGTTGCCGACCCAAGAGAATCTACCAGTCCTTATGTGTTACCTGCTAATGCTAACTTAGATAACTCTATGGCAGCGACTGATAATGCAAACAAAGAAATTAAAGAATGGCAGGCAATTATGGATTATTTTGTAGGCTTACCATTAAAAAACGCTGCGGGAATTTCTATTTTAGAAAAAAATGAGCGGACTAGGGAAGTTCGCGCTATCAAAATTTAAGTGAGCGGTTGAGATCGCCGTCATTAGTATAAATCTCTAATTATGAAAATTATTTTGGCAAATTTGGCAAGCGAACTCGTCACCCGTATTGATGGTCCTTTGCACTTTCGCTTTTTCCTCCAGCCAATTATGGCAACTTTGTTTGCCTTCCGCGATGGTCGCGCAGATGCCAGGGAAGATCGAGATCCCTACGGTTGGACGATTTTAACTAACCCAGAACATCGCCGCTTTTTACTCAAAGATGGCTGGAAAGGAATTTCCAAAGTTTTTATTCTCGCTTTAGTACTAGACTCGATCTACCAATTTATCGCCTTGCGATCGCTAAATCTGGTGACTGCTCTCATTGTTGCTTGTCTTCTTTCTATAGTCCCTTACGTATTATTACGAGGTCCATTTAACCGAATAATTAGTTTAAAAAGCATAAATAAAGAAGATATTCAGGCAAAAACGTTTGGCAAGAAATAATTTTTTCAGCTTTATATCAGTCAGGTAGCTTAAAGGAGTTTTTAAACGTGGTTAGAGGAGTTCATCCATTTTCTTTAAAATTTTCGGTTGCTTTTATATTGTTAAGCAGTTTATTAGAACCAGCGATCGCTAACGAAGCAGTACAGTCTGAACGGCAAAATCTTATCTCGTTGGAGCAAGATTTAAATTCAGTAACTAGTTTTGCGAAACTACCACAGTTTTTGACAGACACCAAAGAATACACTATTGATGATACTAGTTTTTTAATACTAGAAAAAGATCTACCAAAACAAAACACACCTACAAACACTAATGCCAACGATCTTTTACCTGTTTTTCTAGAAACTAAATCTGACTTCCCTAACGAGACTTTAGTTCAAAGACGATCCCCAGAAGCAATTGCCCAATCAAATTTAGATGCTGATGAGGATAACGATGGTGGAGATACAGACTTGCGATCGCAGTCTCAAAACCCCGTAGCAAATTTGATCAGTTTACCCTTTCAAAATAATACTGACTTTGGTGTGGGGGAATTCGATCGCACTCGGAACACTCTTAATATCCAGCCCGTTATCCCTTCTTCCCTAAATGAAAACCTATTGCTAATTAGTCGTGTAATTCTTCCTATAGTTTATCAACCGCAGTTGTCATCAGGTGGAGATGACGCATTTGGTCTGGGCGATCTCAACCCGACTTTCTTTTTCTCTCCCAAAAATTCCAGTAATATAACCTGGGGCGTAGGTCCATCTTTGATAATCCCTACGGCAACAGATGATGTTTTGGGTACGGGCAAGTGGTCGATAGGACCTAGTGCTGTAGTTGTGGTGACCAAAGATAATCTGGTTTTCGGCGGACTTGTCAACCAAGTTTTCTCTTTTGCAGGCGACTCAGACCGTGAAGATATAAGTCAGTTTTTGCTGCAACCATTCTTTAACTATAATTTGCCCAATGGGTGGTATCTCGTTAGTTCGCCAATTATTACAGCTAATTGGGAAGCCTCATCTGACGATACGTGGACTGTACCTATTGGGGGAGGTTTCGGCAGAGTTTTTGCCATTGGCAAGCAACCAGTTAATGCAACTCTTCAAGGTTATTGGAATGCTGCTAAACCAGATGGAGGTGCTGATTGGACTTTGCGAACTCAATTTCAACTCTTGTTCCCTCAGTAAATAAGTAGCTAGGCAAAATAATCTATTAAACCCTACTACTTGAATTTTCCTTTGTTCCCCGTTCCCTGTTCCCTGTTCCCTGCCAAAACTATTTTCTATTTGATTACGCCCACTTACTTAGCTTTTCGGATAATTTTGTTTTACATATTGCTGCTAGACAAGTCGATACTAAAGCCAGAGCTAATGTGATTGTTAGTAGACAAAAGACGCAAATCATCGATCATTATGAACTATAAAATACAAAGACTACTTTACTTTTCTGTCTGCCTAGTGCTGTTTGGAACGACTGCAAACAGAGCGATTTCAACTCCCCGACAAACAAAGATGGTCGCACAAGTTTCTCAATCTGACAATGCTCAGTCCGACCAGCTAACTGGTGCTAGAGAAGTCACGCAAAACTTTTTTGACTCTCTAATTGCAGGCGAATTCGATGAAGCCAGAGAGTATACAAGCACTAGTTTAAAAGAATACTTGTCTGCAACAGATTTAGAGCGATCTTGGCAACAAGTAGTAAATGACATGGGTGCTTTCGTCAAATACAGAAGAATTCGTCCGACAGAAGTATTTGATACCTATAAAGTTTTGGTAACTGCCAATTTTGAAAATGTTATCTCTGATTTTGTGGTTACTTTGAATGGCGATCGCCAAATTACTGCTGTTGACTTCCTTTGGATTCGCAATATTCAGGACAATGCAGAAGAGTTTGTCGATGCTGTGAGTAATGGTAACTATGGAGTAGCAAGAGGATACTTGGCTGCCGATTTAAAAGAGACTATTTTGCCCGAAACTATCGAGCAACGGTGGATGGAGATTTTAGCAACAACAGGTTCTTTCAACCGACATTCCGCAGAAATAAAAAAATAACTGAATAATTATCGGAAGAATCAAGTCTGGATATCAAATCAAGTTAAATTAAAGAAAAAGTTGATGGTATGTTAAAAATCATGACACCATCAACAGCAGAAGTAAAAGTTAAAGACCTAAATCACTGTGGAATAATCGCAGGAATAATTGATGAAATTGGGCTAGTAGAGGAAATAGACAAAATTATCGCTTCTCATGGCAACCAAAAAGTAACAACAGGGCAAGCAGTGAAAGCCATGATTATCAATGGCTTGGGCATGATTAGCTCTCCATTATATCTGTTCCCAAAATTCTTTGAGGGTAAAGCTACAGAACATTTACTGGGGGAAGGAATATTACCAGAACATCTTAATGACGATTGCCTTGGTAGAGCCTTGGATAAATTGTACCAAGAGGGAGTAACCAAAGTATTTGTAACAGTAGCATTGACCGCAGCCCAGAAGATGGGAGTCAAGCTCAACAGTTTACATCTTGATTCGAGTTCATTTCATGTCGATGGAGAATATCTTGAAACAGAAGAAATAGACCCAGAGCCAGGAAGAATTAGAATCAAATACGGCTATTCGAGAGATCATCGACCAGACTTAAAGCAATTTATTATCGATCTGATGTGCAGTGGAGATGGAGATGTACCTTTGTACCTCAGAGTTGCAGATGGCAATGAAGCAGACAAAAGTGTTTTCCCAAAGCTAATTCAACAATTCAAACGGGAATGGAATCTAGATACATTATTCGTAGCCGATGCGGCTCTTTATAGCGCGGATAACCTTCAGCAAATCCAGTCTTTACAATGGCTTTCACGAGTACCTGCAACAGTTAAAGAAACTACTACTTTACTGACATTGCCCGATGAATTGTTTGACCATAGCACTATAGATGGATACCTGATTGCTGAATGTGGTAGCTATTACGGGAGTGTAAAACAACGTTGGTTAATCGTTGAAAGCAAGAAACGAAAACAATCAGACCTTCATCAATTGTCCAAGCGTCTAACAACAAAGAAAAATCAAGCTCAAACTCAATTAAAGCAATTATGCCGACAAAAATTTGCCTGTCAGCCTGATGCGGAAAAGGCAGTACAAAATCTGAGAAAAAAACTAAGATTTTATCAACTTGATGATGTGAAACTAATTCCACATTTTAGTCACGGCAAATCTGGTAGACCCCCTCAAAATCAACTCCCAACTCAGGTTCATTACCAAATTGATGCTAGTTTGATTCCTAATCTAAATGCTATTGCTCTAGAAGAACGAAAAGCAGGAAGATTTATTCTGGCAACTAATGTCTTGGACAAACATCAGTTGAGCAATGACCAATTGTTGATTGAGTATAAAGCACAACAATCTACTGAGCGAGGTTTTCGATTTCTCAAAGAGCCTTTGTTCTTTACCAGTAGTGTTTTTCTTAAATCCCCAAAACGGATTGCTGCTTTGGCAATAGTTATGGGCTTATCTCTTTTAGTTTATAGTCTGGGTCAACGTGCTTTACGACTAGCTTTGGCAACCGCAGGGCAAACTATTCCTAATCAGTTGGGCAAACCGACTACTTCCCCTACTCTACGTTGGGTTTTTCAATGCTTTATGTCGGTTCATCTTGTTTCCTTCGGTGGAGTCAAACAAATTAGTAATCTTACTAGTGAACGAAGTCACATTCTTCAGTTTTTTAATTCCTATTGTCGTCAATATTATCTGCTCTCTTAAACTTTTCTGCGGAATGTCGGTTTCAAGCAACGTACGAGTACTCAAGTAGCGAACAGTTCTTCTGGTTCTGATGTCGTGCTGGTAGATCTTGAGTTCGAAAGAGAGAGTAGAAGCTTTATGATTATTTTCGATCCGTTAGGAAAAATTGTCGGGGTTGATTTCCCAGAGTCGCAAGAGTAAAGAGTAAATTTCTCCGATCGCAGCTTTCATAGCCAAATCGTGTTCGATATCGTTCAAATCAGGAGAATATTTTGGCAGAAATATTATTTAATGCACCGTCGCTTCGAGTAATTATTTGATGACATTTTTTCGATACACAGCACTTGCTGTGTCCAGAAGCAAAGCTTCTGGGACGAACAAAGTTCGTCGGTGCATTATCCATGATTAATACTGATGGTTTGGTTGACGATGGCAGTAAATATCTACTTAAGAACCCTTCAAACCCTTCGGCATTCAGACTGCCTGTAAAAAACATTGGTACGATTAAATCTTTTTTTCCTTTTCTTCTGGCTGCTACGCAGGCGCATTCGCGCCAAGCCTCGCCGAACAGGGGCTTACGCCCCAAGCAAGCTTCGCTTGCGGGCAGCTTTGCTGCCGTACTTGAGCCGCTAGGCTCTGCTTTTCCCAAACCCCTGTTTTACCTTTATTCTTTAATATATTTCGGCAAAATAAAACTTTAAAAGCTATGAAAACAAATCCAAAATGCTAACGAAAAAAGCTTGTTTCACCAATCTGATTGGCAAAGAAATGCTTTAAAAATTGGCAAAAACAGACTTTAAATAACAAAGAAGGTTAGTTAAGAATCAACTTCAAACTTATAGCCTACACCTCTAACTGTCTGAATATAGCAAGGTTCGGCAAGATCGGTTTCGATTTTTTTGCGAATTTGACCGATATGCACGTCCACTACTCGCTGATCGCCTACATACTCATAATCCCAAACGTTTTGAATTAATTCTTCTCTGCGCCAAACTCGCCCTGGGCGAGTAGCTAGAAAATGCAGTAGATCGAACTCTAAGGCAGTAAGCCCGATAAGACGTTCGTTAATTTTCACTTCGCGACGTACGGGATTGATTTCCAAATCTTTGAAGATAAGGGGCTGTTTTTCGGAAGTTGTAACCGTTCGCTGACGCTTTAAAATTGCTTTGACGCGATATTCTAATTCTAAAAGATCGAAAGGCTTGGTAAGATAATCGTCTGCTCCTTTAAGAAAACCTTCTTTTTTGTCAGCTGCATCAGAACGGCTGGTTAACATCAAAATAAATACGTCGGTACGACTCTGCATTTCTTCACACAAGTTGTATCCTAAAGCATCGGGCAAATTAACATCCAAAATCACCAAATCTGGATTGAATTGCTCGAATATTTTGAGTGCAGTTTCGCCATCTGCGGCAGACTCTAACTGATAGTTTTTCTGATTGAGAAAGCGAAAGATTAAATTGCGAATTGCGGGATCGTCGTCTACTACAAGGATTTTGGCAGAGTCCGTATGCATAATTTCAACTATAAAAACTAAAGATTTAATGAAGCCACAATAATTGGCAACTAAATATTGTATTCAGTCTTTTAGACAATTATCGGCGCATATTTCCAGAATGCCAACAATTTAGATTATATCGATCTACTCTTAGCTAACTATAGACTACGAAAAACCGAAAAAATTAAGATTGATTAAACTATAAAGTGTTTGCCACTTTAAGACTATTCACCTAGTTCTTTGGAGCGATCGCTGGCAGCTTTTACTGCTTCAATCAGTGCCGAGCGAAATCCTACACTTTCTAGCTCTGCTACTCCTGCAATTGTCGTGCCACCAGGGCTAGTTACTCGATCTTTTAATTCGGCAGGATGCATTTGAGATTCCTGAATTAGTTTGGCAGTACCCAAAACCGTTTGAATTGATAATTTCAGGGCGATCGCTCTTGGCAAACCTGCTGCTACTCCTCCATCGGCTAGAGCTTCAATAGCAATTGCGGCAAAAGCAGGACCAGAACCAGATAATCCCGTTACTGCATCCATTTGTGATTCTGGTATTTCTACTACATCACCGACTGCTTCTAACAAGGCTCTGGCTTGCTCGATGTGTGTTCTAGAAGCATGGGTTCCTGGAGCGAGTGCCGAAATTCCCGCTCCGACTAGAGCAGGAGTATTAGGCATCACTCTGATAACTGGTTTTTGAGGAAAAGCAGTTTCTAGTCTACTTAAAGGTATTCCCGCCAGAATAGAAATAATAATATTTTCTTTATGAGGAGCAAGATTGGCGATCGCCAAATCTAAAACCTGTGGCTTGACTGCAAGCAGCAAAATCTCTGAAGCTTTAGCCGCTTCGTGATTAACAGATGTTACTTTTATGCCAAGCTGCTGTAAATGTTCGCGACGCTGTTGTTGGGGTTCGCTAACTAAGATTCGCTCTGCTGGATAAATTTTTTGTGCGACAAGGCGGGACAATATAGCTTCTGCCATTACCCCGCCACCAATAATACCAAGACGGATACTACTAGATGTCATATACGATCGAATTGCTTACTGAGCTACCGCGCTCGCTTCTCCCCAAGCTTCGGGAACGGGCGCAGGGCGGCGAACGTGTGTTTCGGGATTGTGTACGTCGTGAATTACTCCTGTAAGACTGCTAACTTTAACGCAGCTAGGAGTAAACAAGAAAATGCTTTCTCCTACTCGTTCCTGATGGCCATCCATAGCATAAGTACCACCAGCTACAAAGTCTACTGCTCTTTGTGCTTGTTCGGGATTCATCATGTTTAGGTTGAGCACGACGGATTTGCGTTCTCTCAATGCTTGAATTACCTGGGGCATTTCCTCAAAAGATTGAGGTTCGATAACAACTACTTCTGAATTGCTATTGGCTATTCCTGGCATTCCAATTACTTTGTTGTTCATTTTTCCTTCTTTTCCTACAGAAAATTTACGACTACTTTGAGATACTGTTGAGGTGCTGACTTCTGGATGCTCTGATTCTGAATTTGAAAAAACAGAAGTGTTTTCTACTTCATCATCATACGGTGGGTCAATTACTTGGTATTCTGTTCCTTCACCATGGTCTATACCCAAAATATCTTCTAAAATTCCTCGAATACCCATTTTTCAAACTCCTATTAATTTACGACTTCAATGGTGGTTGGTGAAATATCTCTTGACTAATTGTCTAATTCGGAGCGAGATAAAAGTCTATTAAAACAACAAACTGTCAAATATTTGTCATTAATATTACTTACTGCCAACGAATTACACAAGTAAAATTTAAAACGATTAGTTATTACTGTTTGGTTATTTGGCTGAAAACAATAATAGATAACTGCATCGTCCAAACGTAAGATATTAAGTTTTGGCGATTCAATTCTACTTTAGAAAGCTTTATTTGTACAGATTTGTACAAACCTTTTGCGCCAATAATTTTACTTTTTTTAATAATTGCTGATTCTCTGAGATTTTAAGCAACAGCAGCTTAAAAAATTTAAACTTAGTTCGGACGTTCGCCAAAAATCCCCCTTCCCAGACGAATCATTGTCGCTCCTGCCTTTACTGCTAGTAAATAATCATCAGACATTCCCATCGATAGCTCTTGCATTTTTAGAGAACTCCAGTTTTGTTTTTCTATATCTCGGGCAACTTCTCGAACTCCTTGAAAAGCATCTAATGTTTGTTCGGAAGATAAACCCAGAGGCAAAATTGTCATTAAGCCTAATATATGCAAATTTTGACATTCATTTAGACGAGCTAAATCTGCTAACAACTCTGCTATGTGCCAGCCATATTTGTCAGGATCTGGTAACATTTTGACTTGTAGTAGAATTTTGGGCGATCGCGATAACTCCGCTGCCAATCGCTCCAATCTCATTGCTAATGCAAAACTATCTACAGAATGGATCCATTCAAAATTTTCTAAAACTTTTTTAGCTTTGTTTTTCTGAATGTGACCGATAAAGTGCCAGCAAATGTCTGGTAAATCTTGAAGCTGCTGCTGTTTTGCTAATGCTTCCTGTAGGCGATTTTCACCAAAATCACGTACTCCTGCTTGATAAGCCTGGCGCATTCGTTCTACCGACACCTGTTTGGTAATAGCTACTAACTTAACGCGATCGCCAATTTGCTCTTCGATTTGACTAATTTGTCTGGCAATCATTAATAAAATTATTGGAAAGTACGTTGATATATTTCATAAAGCTGCTGGTATTCTTCGGATGAGGTGTTTCTCAGACGACGCAGACGGGTTTCTATTAATAATCGAGCATCAGAACGACTCATTGGTTCAAAAGTAAAGCGGTCTACTTTAATAGTTACTGTAAAAAACAAACGTTGAGCGTACAAAGTGGTGAAAATTTCCTGCTCTTCATCAAGAGCGCAGATTCTATAAAGCAGTCCGAAGGTTGGATGGTTTAAATAGGTTTCGTTCCTCTGAGTGTTCACTTATAAAATATTCTATAGATTTTTTAATAGTTATCGTTGCCATAATAAATTAGAAAAAGCTCCTAAAAGAGCCTCTCTGACAAAGTTACCATAGCTATCGACATTCTTGAGAAGTCTAGAGACAAAGAAATTTAAACTTATTATAAATTTAAATTTTTAGTTATTAAATTTGTTTGCTTTGCCTCAAAATGACTACCTAAGAAAACTTTGGCGCATTTTAGATGAGTTAAACTGGATGCTCTTCAAGCTCATGTATCAAATAATACCTTAATATGTTCACTTTATTTCGGTGCGCTTGCATTATTCAAATAAACCTATATGTAGAGTGATCGGAGCTATTTTTCTATTTAAAAACACTATATATATTGCTTTAGTTAGGTTATATTATAAATCCAGTCCGATCGATTCTTCTTCAGATATATGCAGCCAACTCTCTTTTCTACAGAACGTACATCTATTAAGGATGCTAAACAAACAACTCACAGCAGCACAGACAACGCGCATCTTTCTTCTTCAGAAAAAACTTTATCTTCCAATATTCAGGTTGTGAGACGAGATGGTACTCCAACTTCCTTAAACATTACTAAGATTCGTGCTGTTGCAGAATGGGCGTGTTTGGGAAAAGATGTCAATCCCATTACTTTAGAAGCTGGATTGACAACACGGTTGCGAAACGGTGTCACTACCAGAGAAATTCAAGATAATCTAATCGATTGCGCTCTATCGATGTGTAGTCCCTCAGAACCCGATTGGCGTTATGTGGCAGGAAGACTGCATATTTGGAGTCTGTGGAAAGATACTATTGTCAGTCGGGGTTATGGATATGGTAATTATCCCGCTACGGTTAAATTGCAGGTTAATGCCGATCGCTACGATAAGAAAATTTTAGTTTATTCCGAAGAAGAATTGGCTGTAGCTGGCTCCTGGATTAATCCTGAATGGGATAAAGATTACGATCTGGCAGGGGCGGTTTTGCTGATGAAACGCTATTTGCTCGACGACGAGCTGCCACAAGAAGCCTATTTAACTTGCGCTCTATTACTAGCGTCTGTAGAAAAACCAGAAAACCGACTGAGTGTCGCCAAGCAATTTTATGAAGCGATCGCCTCACGAAAAATTTCTCTGGCAACGCCAATTTTAGCTAACTTGAGAGTACCTAGCGGTTCTCTCAGTAGCTGCTTTATTACGGGCATGGATGACAATTTAGAAAGTATCTTTGCCGAAATTACCAACACCGCTAGAATTTCCAAAAACGGTGGTGGCGTAGGAGTTAACGTTTCTCGTATCCGCGCTACAGGTAGCTGGGTAATGGGTAAAGCCAACGCTTCGGGTGGTGTTATACCCTGGATCAAACTACTCAACGATACGGCGATCGCCGTCAATCAGGGAGGGCGTAGGGCTGGTGCGGTTACGGTTGGCGTAGATGTCTGGCATTTAGACGTACCCGAATTTTTAGAAATGCAGGCAGAAAATGGCGATCGTCGCCGTAAAGCCTACGACATTTTTCCCCAATTAGTAATTGTCGATGAATTTATGCGTCGGGTAGTCGAGCGAGAGCTTTGGACGTTGGTAGATCCTTACGAAGTCAGAATTAAATTAGGTATCGAACTGGCAGAACTTTGGGGCGATGAGTTTGAAGCAGCTTATAAAATAATTGAAGCCGAATTGGGTAATAAGATCGCTCTCTACAAACAGGTTGATGCTCGCGAACTTTTCAAGCACATTATGCGTTCTCAGGTAGAAACGGGAATGCCCTATCTAGCTTTTAAAGATACGATCAATCGTGCTAACCCCAACCAGCATGAGGGGTATATTCCAGGTGTCAATCTATGCTGTGAGAGCTTTAGCAATGTCAAACCAGGGGTAGAGGCACATTGTTGTAATCTAGTATCTCTCAATCTTGCCAACGTCGAAGAAGTAGATATTCCTCATATCTCCACTCTAGCGGTAAGAATTTTAGATAATACCATCGATCTAACTAACCCTCCTTTTTCAGCCAGTAAAACACACAACGATAAATACCGTACAATCGGAGTTGGCTGTATGGGTTTAGCCGACTGGTTGGCAAAACGCCATCTAACTTATACCAGCCTCACAGAAATTAGCGATTTGTTTGAAAACATAGCTCTTGCCTGTACCACAGCTTCAATGGAGTTAGCGCGAGAACGAGGTGCGTATGCTGCCTTTGCTGGTAGCGAGTGGAGTAAGGGTAAATTAATCGGAGCCAAGCCGATAGAATGGTTTTTGACTAATTCCAAACAACCAGAACGTTGGGTAGATTTAGCGGCAAATATTCAAAAATACGGGATTCGTAATTCTCATATTACTGCGATCGCCCCTAATACATCATCTTCTCTGGTTCAAGGATGTACCGCCAGCATCCTGCCAGTTTATAGTAAATTCTTTTATGATAAATGGGCAAAAGGCACCGTTCCCATCGCACCGCCTTTTATTAGCGATCGCTTTTGGTACTATCACGAAAATAAAAGTTTAGATCAAAAAATTGTCGTTAAAGCCGTTGCTACCATGCAGCAGTGGATCGATACGGGAATTTCTATGGAACTGCTATTTAATCTCAACCAGGGAGTTTACTTTCCTGAAGAACCAGAAAGAGCGATTAAAGCTAAGGATATATTCGATACTTTAGTAATGGCTTGGCAAGAAGGTTGTAAAGCTATCTACTATATACGCACCGTTCAAAAAGACGATTTTAAAGAGTCTAATGATGCGTGTGTAGCGTGCGCGAATTAACACCTCGACTACGCTCGGTATTAAAGCTGAGCGTAGTCGAAGCTTTAAAGTAAAACTATGACCGAGGAGTATAAATAATATGTTAGCCAATCCAATTTTTAATCCTAGTGGTGACGATCGCGTAGAAAATCGTTCGATCTGGTTTGGTAATACCACTAACTTAATGCAGTTAAATGATGTGCGTTACTCTTGGGCAATTGGTTTGTACCAACAGATGCGAGAGAACTTTTGGATTCCCCAAAAGTTGGACTTGACCCAAGATGTTACCGACTACTGGAATTTGACCACAGAAGAACGCCGCGCTTATGACGGTATTTTGAGTTATTTAACCTTTTTAGATTCAGTACAAACCTGTAACATTCCCCATCTTAAAAGCTGCATTACCGCACCAGAAATTAGCCTGTGTATGGCGGAACAAATGTCACAGGAAGGAATGCACAATCAAAGCTATCAATATATTATCGAAACCGTCATTCCCAGCGATCGCAGACATTTAGTTTATGATTTTTGGCGTACTGACAAGGTATTAGCAGACCGCTGTGAATTTATCGCTAAAATCTATCAAGAATATGTCGATAATCCTACACCAGAAAATTACTTTGTTTCTTTACTAGCCGACTATTTATTAGAAGGAATATATTTCTACAACGGTTTCATTTTCTTCTACAATTTAGCATCGAGAATGCTAATGCCAGGTAGCGCGGATATTTTTAAAATGATCAACCGCGATGAACTATCTCACGTGCGACTCTACCAGAAGTTGTTGCCTGAAGCGATGCAGCAATTTCCGCATTCAGTCGAACAAATTTACACGATGTTCGATACGGCAGTGCAACATGAATGTCGCTGGACGGATCATATTGTCGGCGATAATATTTTGGGCATTACCACAGCCAGTACCGAACAGTATACTAAGTATCTGGCGAATTTACGCGCCAAAGCGATCGGTTTAGAACCGCTGTACACAGAAGAGAAGTATCAGAAAAGTCCCTACAAACATTTAGAACGTTTTTCCGATACTAAAAAAGCAGGACATACTAAGGCGAATTTCTTTGAAGCAGGCGTGACTAGCTATGTAATGTCATCGGGCGTTAGTGGTTGGGATGAAATTTAGCAAGCCGAAGGCTAAGGCTCGGTTCCCATTCCTACGGAGAAGGCTGAGTCTGACACCTTACTTTAATTATCGATAACAATTTCGAGAAATATCGGGCGATCGCTCACTGCAACTTCTAAAGAGTTTTCGCCTGTAACTTGCTTAATGGCATTTCTTTGCTGTAGGGGATCGTAAAAATTTACTTCCCTGACATCTTCATCAATAAATAGCTGTAAGTTTACGGGTTCTACCGCAATGTCCTGTAGCCGAACGCGATCGTATGAATCGACTTCTTGCCACAGTGCCAGATAAAATCTACCATCTTGTTTTTGCAATAGAGTGTGTCTGACATTGGCTGTATTTCCCGATAGGTTAAAGCCAAGTTTATTGTTTATTGGTTCGGTACTAGTAGTATTGTCTTCGCTGAGTATGGCGATCGCATTACGCAAGGCAATAAAGCTTGGTTTGCGCGAACCATCATTACGCAATAGTCCCCAGTGATTTTTTGTTTCGCTTAAAGACGGGTCTGGATTTTTGTCGATAAGTTCGTAAATATAGGTACGCTCGATGTTTCTGTTGAAATAGTTTAAAAACAGGCGATTGATATACTTTCCTGCTGCTGCTTCAGAAACACCAGTACCAGCCGACTTTTCATCATTATGATTTTTACCTCTGACATAGATTGCATTGTGATAGCCAGTCTCTGTAGCAATAATTGGCTTATCCTCTCCACAAAATTCCAGAGCGTTGTTTAAAGCACCACCCATCGTATCCAATCCTCTAGTTGTCATACCGCGACCAGCAGGATAGCTATGAATATTATTTAGATCGCATTTTAGTTTACCAAGCATAGAGTATGCTTCAGTGATATTTTTGGTAAAAAATGATGGTGCTACTACCTTTATATCTTGAGTCTCTGAGTCTGAATTTATAGTTTCATAGAGCTTATTTTGAAATAACTCTAGACCTTCAGGATAAAATTTGCCTTGATATATTGGTTTACCTTTTCCTGTATTTTGACTACCATCTTGTTCGTTAGGACCTTCTACAGAGATTGCCATATCTCCCAAAGTTTTAAGATTTTTCATTAGGGCATCCAAAGTCATACCAGTCTGTGGTCTAGTAACCACATTGGCTTTAATCCCCATTGCCCCTAGCTCTTTCATGTGCTGAAAGTAAAATTTTTGTCCGCTAAGATCGGTTCTAATATGCTTTATACCTAATTCCTGAAGGCGAGGTTTGATAATTTCATCAAAATTTTGATTGTATGGTAGTCTGGCAAAACCAATATGAGTGGCAACACCAAGCGAGTCGAGATACTCTGCGACTGGTCTGGCTTGTTCTATGTTGGCGGGTTCTACTGGTTTTTCTTCAACTGGTTGGGCGTTTTCTGGGGTTTTACAACTATAGAAAATAACTAGCAAGGGAAGGATAAAAAGATATAACTTACGCATCAGTAGAAAATAATTGATCGATCGCGATCGACTCGTTTTTAAGCAGTGTTTTGTATATTAACTAATAGAAAGGTAAAGACTCGCTTAATATTTGCTTTTACTTCACTTTGCTCTTTTATATTTTGTACTCCTGCTTGTCCAGTCAACCCATCAATTGCACACTGGTAAATTGGTAAATGATTGGTGCGAACCGTTAGTCTGAAATGAGTATTTAATACTCAAGGATAGACTGCTAATTGTTAAGGAATATTACGAAAGTAATAAAAATTAATAATTAGACAACTTAAGGTTCGTGATGGTGAGGTTAATAACCAAGTCCATCCCCCTAGATGCAAGGGTGAAAGCGCATCCCCATCAACTAAAGGTGGTAACTTTAATTGATGAAGCGGGATGTTAAAAGGTGGTAACTCAAAACCTGATTGAGAATCCCATCGAAGCAGCTAACTATGAGTAGGAGACGAACTTTCGTTTGAATCGTCGTAATACCAAACCAGCCAAAACAGGTTGTCAGGCTGGGAACAAAAGTTCACAAGGCTAAAGGATAAGCAGTCGATCTTTGCTTATCAAAAGAGAAACAGATCGATCCTTGTTTCTTGGCATCCAACTAACAGCCTTCGGCGAATAGAAAGACTCTAAAGTTAGAAACCAACGAATCTTAGGAACGGTATAACCCTCTTAAGGCTCTCAGCTTGGTCAAATAAGCTGAGTAGTAACCAGCGCAAGCCTTATCAGGGAAGGATAGAGTCAGAAGCGAATGCTTGGAGTAATGCCCAAGATATGCTGACGGACTCACGGTGAGATGAAAGATAAAGTCTGTAGTAAAAGTAAGGTCATGAACACGGCAAAACCGATGTATGAATAGAATACTATTCCCTGGCATCAGCTAGAGAAGAAAGTATTCAAGCTTCAAAAAAGAATTTATCAAGCTTCTGAACGTGGAGATGTCAAAGTAGTTCGCAGACTTCAAAAACTTCTGATTAGCTCATGGTCGAGCAAAGCAATCGCAGTTAGGAAAGTAACGCAGGATAATCAAGGGAAGAAAACGGCTGGAGTAGATGGTGTTAAATCACTAAAACCCAGAGAAAGAAGGGAATTGGTAGAAAATCTCAAGTTAGGCAATAAATCAAAGCCTACTCGAAGAATTTGGATACCAAAACCAGGAAAAACAGAAAAACGACCCTTGGGCATACCCACCATGAATGACAGGGCTAAACAAGCTCTGGTAAAAATGGCAATCGAGCCAGAATGGGAAGCCAAATTTGAACCTAATTCATACGGATTCAGACCTGGACGCTCATGCCACGACGCAATAGGAGCAATCTATTTAACGTTAAAGCAGAAAGCAAAATACGTCCTAGATGCAGATATATCTAAATGTTTTGACAAAATTGACCATCAAAAACTATTAGAGAAATTAAACGCATCCCCTACCATAAATAGACAAGTAAAAGCTTGGCTAAAAGCAGGGGTGATAGATAAAGGCGACCTATTTCCAACAAACGAAGGAACACCTCAAGGAGGTGTGTGTGCGCTGCGAAGCGTACTTTGGTAATGCTCAAGGAGAGTGAAAACTACCAAGAGATAGTACATTCCCTAATGTACTAAGGCTGACCCAGCAGGCAGGGGACAATGAGTAAAAACCTGTTTGAAGCCTGGGGAACAAGGGGCAAAATACTGGCACTCTGTTACAGTATGAGGCTTCGAGCCTGAATTTAACTATGGCTACGAAAGGAATCTTCGTCCGACGCTCCTACACCTTGGACACGCCGCTAAACAACAGAGATGGCGTGAGACATCAGGTAAGTCAATGTTGCACTCGTTTGACTGAAAAGAACTTTCGACGCGGTTCAAATTGCTCTAATTATAAGGGTACAAATTATCAACTGATGTCGGGGATACTAGGTCTGTATCCTTACGGAGTAAAGAAGAAGCCCACGGTTAAATGTAACCACTTACCGAAGTATGAACGTAGGAAGCGCAATAGCTGGTCTGGTCACAGACTGGGTTAACTGCAACTGAAGTAGTTATTGCGTGGCAGAGCCATCGTAGTAGTCCGAGCCAGAAAATAGTCTGGTACATGGCGAAGGATGGCAGTCATTGTTAGAGATACACATAGGAAGTAGAGAGGACTAAGAAGTATGTCCGATATCATCAAAACCCAACGTAGTCTCGCCATAAAAGCAAAGTTCCAGAAGGAACATCAATTTGACCATCTCTATCGGCTCATTTGCCGTCGAGATTGGATTGCCGATGTCCTAAAGACAATTCTCTCAAATAAAGGGTCTAAGACACCAGGAGTCGATGGAATAAGCAAAAAGGCTCTAGAATCAGAGGTAGCAAAGTCTAAATTTGTGAAAGAGCTTGAAAGCGAACTGCGTCAAAAACAGTTCCGCCCAATGCCCGTTCGTCGAATATACATTCCTAAGTCTAACGGTAAAACTCGCCCATTGGGTATTCCTACAATCAAAGACCGAGTAGTACAAATGCTTGTCAAAATGGTGTTAGAACCTATTTATGAAAGCGACTTCTTGAACTGCTCCAACGGTTTTCGACCAGGACGCAGAACACAGGACTGTATCGCCCGATTAGATAGCTACATCAACCGACGCAACAAATACTATTGGGTTATCGAAGGGGATATCAAAGGAGCATTTGACAGCATTCACCATCAAATATTGATAAAACTGCTGGCTCAAAGAATCTCTGATGAAAAGTTCTTAAAACTAATAGAACGATTTCTTGAAGCGGGAATTATGGAAGGTTGTTTGTTCAAACGCACCGAAACGGGAACACCGCAGGGTGCAATCTGCTCGCCAATTTTGGCGAACATCTACTTACATCAGCTAGACCTCTACTGGTGGAACAAATACGGCAATCTTCACCGCAAACAGAAAGAACGTCGTCGAATAAACCACATGGGAAACTGTGCGCTGATTCGATATGCTGATGATTGGCTACTACTTACCAACGGTGGGAAAGCAGAAGCCATCAGGCTAAAAGAAGAGTTTCAAGCCTTCCTCTGGAAAGAACTAAAGCTCGAACTTTCACCAGAAAAAACGCACATAACTCATGTAAATCAAGGTTTTGACTTTTTAGGTTTTCACGTTCAAAGATACGTAAAATCTAATGACCGACCTAAAATGCTGGTCACTCCAGCCCAGGAAAACATTAAAAAGTTGAAGCTCAAGATTAAAGAGATGACGCGACGCAAGTGGTTTCAAGATTCACCATTGCTCAAAATCTCAGCTTTAAACGCAGTACTCAGAGGATGGATTAATTACTATCGCCATACTAACACCAAGAAATTAGCCAAAGATCTAGACTTCTGGGTTAACGAAAGGCTGTTTCTCTGGTTAAGTAAACGGCATAAAGTATCCAAACGAAAAGTACTAGATAGATTCAAACTCCGTGAGAACGGGAAGAGATGGAACTTTGGTGTACTCAACGGGGATAATCACCTTTTTCTTTATAGGATGAGCGATTTACCCCTAAAGAAATACCGTTCTCGTTCACCAGAAAACCCTTATTTAGAAGGGTTTGGAACATTATCAGCAGCACAGCCAGAAATACCTTTATCCCAAATAATCTGGATGGGAAATGCCGAGAACGTCACATGGCGCGAACTCAAAGAGAAAATTAAAGCTGAGAGGGGCGCAAAATGCGAATGTTGTGGCGCACTAGGAAAACTAGACCTGCACCACATCATACCGCGCAAAAGCAAGGGTAAAGACACTGAAGATAATCTTCAGCTACTATGTCGCTCTTGTCATGCCTTAACACCCTCGTTTGGTCGGAGGTAACAATGATGGAAAGCCGTATGACGAGAAATTGTCACGTACGGTTTGGAGAGAGGTATGAAGAAACACATCAATCGCAAGATTGGAAAGTGCGCTTTGTGCCTACTCTATTTCCCCATTACTCGCCAATATCGCTTTACACGGTCTGGAAGACTTGATTAAAAAGTCGTTCCCACGTAGACAAGGTCGTAAAGACGGTAAGCGATGGGATAGCCCAACACCAAATATCATCCGCTATGCCGATGATTTTGTAGTCCTTCACAAGGAAATAGAAGTCATAGAACGTTGTAAGTCTCTAATAGAAACATGGCTAAAAGATATGGGACTAGAACTTAAACCAGAAAAAACTCGAATAAGTCACACTCTTGAAGAACATAAAGGAAACATAGGATTTGAGTTCCTCGGCTTCCACATCCAACAATACAAAGTTGGAAAATATAAATCAGGAGTGAATGGACACAAAATACCTCTGGGTTTCAAGACAAGAATAACACCATCTAAAAATAGTATTAAAAACCATCTAGTAAAGATTGAAGAGGTTATCGATAAACATCGAGCTTCTAAACCCGATAAAATAATCGGATTACTAAACCCAATCATTAGAGGATGGTGTAATTACTACAAAGGCGTTATTAGTAGTGAAACATTTAAACTTTTAGACCACCTAACATATCAAAAACTCAGAAGATGGGCTAAGAGAAGACATCCAAATAAAGGAAAAAAATGGGTGAAGAATAAATATTGGAAACCTATTGATAACCGTAATTGGATATTCTCCAACACCCACGAAGGCAAAATCACCTATAAATTGATAAATCACTCGGACACTAAAATAATCCGACATATCAAAGTAAGAGGAGTAAAATCTCCTTACGATGGGGATTTTGTATATTGGAGTCAAAGGTTAAGCGCATACCCTGAAACCCCTATCAGAGTAAGAATCTTACTCAAGAGGCAAAAGGCAAAATGCACGATATGTAAACTGTCATTCACAAACCAAGACATCTTAGAGGTAGACCATATCAAACCGATAAGCTTGGGTGGGAAAGACACATACAAAAACCTTCAACTACTACATCGACATTGCCACGACAATAAAAGCCGACAAGATTACCTTGAATGGCAGAAACAGAAGTATTCATGACAAGAATCATCTCATTGAGGAGCGCAGTGAGGGGAAACTCTCATGCTGCGTTCTGTAGTCGAGTTAGAGAGGCGACTCTCTAGCTTAGATAACAACTAGGAGCGATCGCGCTAAAATAGTTGGCGATCGCTACTGTTAGCCAGAATTAAACCTTAAAGTTTTTGGTAATTCGCTTCATTGCCTCATTGACATTGTCACGACTATTGAAAGCAGAAATCCGAAAATATCCTTCACCAGCAGCACCAAAACCAGAACCTGGAGTACCGACAACATTACAGGTGTGTAACAGCTTGTCAAAGAAGTCCCAGCTAGAAAGTTCGTTGGGAGTTTTTACCCATACATAAGGTGCATTAGTCCCGCCATAAACTTTAATTCCTGCTGCGGTTAGCTGTTCGCGAATAATTTTGGCATTTTCCAAATAGAACTGAACTAATTCTTTAGTCTGTTTTTGACCTGCTTCCGAATAAACTGCTTCCGCACCACGCTGAATGATGTAAGATACACCGTTAAACTTAGTAGCTTGACGGCGATTCCACAATTGCCACAGTTTGACATCAGAACCATCGCTAGCTTTACCAGTTAGTTCGGTAGGAACGACTGTCAAAGCACAGCGCGTACCTGTAAATCCAGCATTTTTAGAAAAAGAGCGAAATTCAATCGCGCAATCTTTAGCACCTTCTAGTTCATAAATTGAATGAGGCAAATTGGGATCGGTGATAAAGGCTTCGTAAGCCGCATCGAACAAAATTAAAGAGCCGTGTTCTCTGGCATAATCTACCCAGGCTTGCAAATGTTCTTTAGTAGCCGTCGCTCCAGTGGGGTTATTGGGAAAACAAAGATAGATTAAATCTACCTTGCGGTTGGGTATTTCTGCTGTAAAGTTATTTTCGGCAGTAATAGGTAGATAGACTAAACCTTCATATTCACCCTTATCGTTTACTTCTCCTGTATGCCCCGCCATGACGTTGGTATCGACATACACGGGATATACGGGGTCGGTTACGGCAATAGTATTATCTTTGCCAAAAATATCGAGAATGTTACCACAGTCGCATTTAGAACCGTCAGAGATAAAGATTTCTGCTGGATTTATCTCGCAACCCCGCGCTTGAAAATCGTGTTGGGCAATTTTGTCTCGCAACCACACATAGTTAAACTAAGCCACTTCGTCACCGAAGCGACTCGTCTTCAGAACCGTACGTGAGATTTTCATCTCATACGGCTCCTCTCTAATTAGGCACTTGTTATGTGTACCATTCAGACTAAGGTAGGTAAGTCTTCACTCCAAATCCAATCTGTCTTGTCAAATTGTTCTTGAAATTGTTTATAGACTTTGTTCCATCCTTTGCGGATTTTATGACGTTTAATTGCCTGTAAATCCTTTTTAGTCTTCACATCGTGACAGTGTTTGTGTAATACCTGTATATTATCGATTATATTTTTACCACCAGCTTTAGTGGCGGTAATATGGTCGCGTTCGATTCTATCTTCAGGTTTGAAAGTTAATCCACAGTGGTTGCATTTACCCTTTTGCTTTTTAAGTAGTCTTGCTAGTGAGGCTTTGATTTCTGGGTGTTTACCCATTCTCGTTGCCCAATACGTTGAGTTTCCATCGTAGGGGCTAGCATCACCTTTGACTTTTGTATAACGAGTAATAGCTGTATTTCGATGCTGAGGGAGAACGTATTTAATTCCTTCCTTGCTGCATCCGAATGTCCAGTTGTCCAATTTATTACTAGTCCAGTATTTATTTATGCTGTAGCTCTTTGGTTTGTTAGGATGTCTGCGAATTCCCCATCTTAGTAGTTTACGGAATAATAAACTGTATACTTTGGCGAAAATGTCTTTGGAACATACCGTTTTGTAGTAGTTACACCATCCTCTAATAATAGGGGCTAATTTTAAAATTAGTACGTGTTGTGGAGAAGCTTTATGGGCATCCACTATATCTGCTAGTTTGCGGTAGTGTTTGGTGACTTTTTCTTTTGATGGTTTGATTATCGTTTTGAATCCTAACTTTTTGCCTGTTGTGTCCTTACCTGATTGGTGTTTACCAACTGGGTATTGTCTGATGTTGAACCCTAAGAAATCGAACCCTGGTTTTTCTCTCTCATATTCGTTAAGAGTATGCTTAATTTTGGTTTTTTCTTGGTTTAGTTCTAATCCGATGTCGGACAGCCATTCTTCTAATATCCTTCTGCAAGTCTGGACTACGTTCAGGTCTTTGTGCAGTATCAGAAAATCATCCGCGTATCTGATAAGGGATAAGGAATCCATATTATCCCGTTTGTTCCCCTTCCAAGTAGCGGCGTATTCTTTTACTTCTTGTTCCATTCCGTGTAAGGCGATGTTGGCTAATAGTGGGCTAATAACTCCACCTTGGGGGCTTCCAGTTTCAGGGAATATAATTTTCCCGTTGTCTAGAATTCCCGCTTTTAGCCATGCCCTAATTTGTCCTCTTATTTTTGGAAAGGTGTTTACCTTTTTTAGAAGTTTGGTGTGATTTATGCGGTCAAAGCACTTACTAATATCGGCATCTAGTACAAATTTAGTTTTATACCTAATTTGGTTGAAGATGCTTTGAATAGCATCATGGCAGCTTTTTCCTGGTCGGAATCCGTAGCTATTTGGCTCGAATTTTGCCTCCCATTCTGGTTCTAGTGCTGCCTTAACTAGAGCTTGGACTGCTCTATCGTGCATTACTGGGATTCCAAGAGGTCGTTCTTTTCCGTTGGCTTTAGGAATCCATACTCGTCTGACCGATTTGGATTTTTTGCTCAACTTCATTGATTGGACAAGGTTGAGGCGTTGCTTGGGGGTTATTGATTTTACTCCGTCAACACCTGCTGTCTTCTTGCCACTGTTATCTTGGGTAATTCGTCTGACCGCTAATAGTTTGGCATAGTAAGAGTTTAGAAGGGTTTTTTGTAACCGTCTTAACTTTCTAACATTGTCAGTTTTGCTGGCTTGGAAAATGCGCTTTTGCAACTTGAACACCGATTTTTCGACTTTACGCCAGTTAATCTCGTTCCATTCCACACTATTCAATTTGGGTATTGGATGTGTATTAGACATATTTATTGCTACTAGTTCTTTTCCTACCTAATTAAAGTCGGCACGTGGGCGTATCCCTGGCATTACACCATCTATCACTAGCATTACTCGTTGAATCGAGTTAGGGCATTTGCTTCTTGCCGAATCCTACTCCTTCTACAACCTCATAAATCCGAGATATTGCGTCTTGGTTGACTACTCAAGGGGTTCGACCTTTCCTTGAGAGTTGTAAGAAGGGTTTCCTCGTTCCAAATACTTCGTTGGTATGAACCTTTAGGATGTGTCTTTACACCGCCTACTATTGGTGTTGACTTTGATATACTCGAGTATCAAAGTAATTTTTTGTAGGTTTAACATTTTTGTTTACAGCCTATCAGTCATGATTTGGCTGTTTAGAAGTCACGATGCTTGGGACTTTAACCTTTCCACCGATTGCTTGTTGGTATTGAGTTATATGCAAGGTACATATAACTAACAATTTGCAATGTCGCCTTTTGGCTATGGCTTATCAGTACTGATTTAGCCGTGTACCCGTGACGATGGTTCTGGTACTTCGAGCGAACGCTCTATCCATAGGATTCTTGCTAGAGGGTAACTAGTTCAGACTACCAGTCATAGCCCCGTTTAACCCCGCTTTACGGATTGATGACCATTCTCTACCGTAGGGGTTATGCTTTCATCTCCAACACCTGAGAGATAGGACTTGATGATTATGCTTTTATTGGTATTTAGCGACCATATAAATATGGGACATCTCACCTATACGAAGTATTTAGTTGTCATGGTTCAAAAACGTAATAAATAGCGTTTTATTTGACCTGTTAAGAATTATTAAATACTTAACATTTAGTCATACCATGCTAGTGCTTATATACTATAAATAGTACTTTCGCACTAAACGAGTCGCACACCCTGTTCGGGTCCATAGCCGTGAAAAGTAGCGCGATCGCTCATGTCGTGTGTAGCTTTAATTATCGCCTCACAACAGGCTTCGGGTAAAGGTTCGGTAACATCGCCAATACCCAGCTTAATAATTGAAGCATCGGGATTATCTTTAACAAATTCGTTGACTCGTCTGGCAATTTCAGGAAATAAGTACCCTGCTTTCAGTTTGAGATAGTTGTCGTTGATGGTTGCCATATATCTTTTTTTTCTTACACCATCTATAAAGCTTACTAAAAAGTAGCAGGTAGAAGAAACGTTACATGTAACGTCCGTACAGAAGTAGTGTGGGCATTGTCCAATTTCTAGAACATAACGAATAATTTTTACCCCCGAAACTGCTTGCCCACATTATGAAGGTGCGATCGCTCTGACTCTAAATATTACTTGTAACTTAAGATAAAGTTAAATGCTTGTCTTCTAGTATGTATGTATCGCATATTTGCGTAAGTACTGTGTATAAAAAAATATGAGTTGCCATCAGCCTTGATATGTTTTTAGTGACAATCTTTTTAACATAAGATATCTTGGAGCAGATTTGTAGACTTTTGCGGTCATGGAACTTAAGAAAAAAGTTATTAATTCAATTGCAAGAATTCCCGTCCTTAAAGACACATATCATGAATACTCGTATATTAAGAAACATTATCGGGAAATTAGCCTTATAGATTTTAACTTAAAGAAAAAAAATAGCGAGGTTCAAAGTACTTTGTTATTTACTTCTCCAAAGTGCGCTTCTGTGTATTTGGGTGAAGTTATGAAAAGAATTACAGCAAACACTCAAGTAACAACAATCGATTTAGAAACGCATCTTAACAAACTCAATATTTCAATCTGGGATGCGAAGGAGCATGAGCGCGCCAAGATCTCCAATGCCTTTGTTCCTCATGGTTATTTTTATTGTCCTTTGAGATATGGTAAATTTTTGGATTTTATTCCTAATTTAGAAAACTATAAAATTTTACTTGTCTTACGAGATCCTAGAGATGTTCTTACTTCACAATATTTTTCTTTTGGCTTTAGTCATTCCATGCCAGTTAATGAAAAGTTAAAAGAAAACTTTTTAAAAAAACGACAAATGATTAAGACCAACAATATCGATGACTATGTTTTACAAAAAGCTGGCGAGCTATCAAAAAAATATAGAGCTTATATTGAAACATTAGTAGGGCGATCGAATGTAAAATTTTTGACATATGAATCGATGGTTTGTGACTTTCATAACTGGATGGATGCAGTGGTAGAGTTTTTACCTTTTAAAGCAGATCCAGAAACTATTAGTAATCTTATTCAAGAAGCTAATTTTGATGTTTCTCAGGAAAACATTTACTCTCATAAGCGTCAAGTATTACCTGGCGATCATCGTCGAAAATTGAAGTCAGAAACCATTGAAATACTTAATAAAGAGTTTCATGATGTTTTAGTTACATTGAATTATGATATAAATTAAATCTTTAAAAGTAGCTAGACATATTAGTTATTATCGATTATTGAAATTAATGTCTAAGTGTCTTTTTTATCTTGCTTTCAACCGCGAGGTTATCTTGAGTTTGCCTCAAGTCACAATTTCAGAAGGTGTCTCCGAAGCAGACGTGTAGTTCGTAGCCGAAACGCTCCAACGTCTGCCGTCCGTTTTGCCTAATGGCACATTTTGCACTCTCAACTTTTGATTTTTGACTTGACACTAAGTTTTCAGCAAATTTCAAAACCTGATATTACTTAATTTAAAGTAATAAGTAAAAAGCTGTTTTTAAAATATTAATTAACTTGTAATTCTGCTTGTTCGTTACACAAAGGCGCGATCGCTCTTTTAAAATATGCTAATGTTGCCAAACGAGTATTAAGTTTTTGACTAATTTGATTATTCATGTCAGTAGAAACAAAGAATTGAATATATAGTCAAATTTAATACAAAATCAAATACTTTTTCTTAAAGAATTTAATAGACTTTTTGATGAAGGTCATGTATACGATTGCCTTTCAGAAAGAGAAATAATAGACGAAGAAGGAAATAAAATATCAGAATGGAGTGTAACTATTAACGATATTGAAGATTTTATGAAAACATTATAAGGCAATCGCTAAATATAGAGAGTTATTATTTCTGCTGAATTTCAAATACATAATTTGTATCGTAAGTACGAACGAATAACTTATTGTCTTTGGGAATAATATAATCGGGAGCGGTTTTAACATTTATCTGCTGCAAAATTTCGCCATTTTGTTTGTCAATTAAATACAAATAATCTGGTTCGGCAGTAAAACCATAGCCACAGATAATAACGCGATCGATAATGACAAAGTTTTCGGCATTACACACTAAAGGTTTGCTGCGCCAGAGTATGTTGTTGGTATTAAGATCGATCGCCGTTAAATAGCCATTCATTCCCTGAGAAGATTCGGCATATGTACGATGGCGATGAGAAACATAAAGAATATTATCTTCTGGTACTATCCAAGTCAAACTTTGGTCGATAAAATCGCCATCGCTTACAGGATAATCTGGGGGTAAGAGATAATTGCCGAAGTCGTAACCTGCCGTAAATTGTCGTTTTTTTAAATCGTAAATAAATAGATATTTACCGTCGCCATAGTTATTGCCATAAATTAGGTATTCTTTAGTTGGATAGCGAATGGCTTTCACTAAAACATTGTCGTTAAAAGTTTGAGGAATATAGTCAGGAAGATTGCCAGCTATATTTCGATTTGGATTTGGTACTTGGTAAGTAGGTAAAGATAAATTATTATTAGCAAACCAGGCGAGATCGTCAGTAATATTGTTACCCTCTACCGATACGACATTGAGATTTACAGGACTGTATCTAACATTAACTTCTCCTGGCGAATCTCGTTCAAAAGGTGGCGTGGGTAATTTGATTAACTCGACATTATTTAAAGCGTTATTCACAACAGCTAAATTGTCTTTTAAGAAGAGCGATCTAAATAAAGGATGTGGTGGATTAAAAATCGGCGCACTATAAATAGCAATAAAAGCAATGAGAGAAATAAATAAACGTGGTGCGATCGCTGCTTTCTTAGGAAGCAAGTTAGGTTCGGTAACTTTTAACAACTTAGCAGTTAAATATTTCCTCATTTTACAAAATTTAATCGCCAATATTATAGATTCCCAGACGCAAACAAACATGGTAAAGTTGCCTGGTTGAAATTTTCATTAGATAAAATTGTCCGACAGCCGAAACTAATTGAATTGAATATTATTAACTAAATATGGCTCATCGTAATCCCGCACCGACTGTAGATATAATTATCGAATTAATCGATCGCCCTTCAAGACCAATTGTGCTGATTGAAAGACTTAATTCTCCTTACGGTTGGGCAATTCCTGGAGGATTTATCGACTATGGCGAGTCAGCCGAAACTACTGCCGTTAGAGAGGCACAAGAAGAAGTTAGTTTGACAGTAGAATTAATCGAACAGTTTCAAGTTTATTCTGCCCCAGATCGCGATCCTCGTAAACATACTCTATCTATTGTTTTCATTGCTACTGCGACGGGAAATCCCGAAGCTGCCGACGATGCCAAAAATCTCGGCGTGTTCCATCAATGGGAAATACCGACAAAACTATGCTTCGACCACGATCGCATAATCAAAGAATATTACCACTATCGCAACTATGGTATTAGACCAAACTATGCAGGAAGTAGAAAGTAAAAAGTAGAAAGTAGGAAGTAAGACTACTAACGTTTCTTCTCCTCTACTAACAAATAACAACTAACCACTAACTACTAATAACTAACTAATGGGTAAAACAATTTTAGGTTTAGATAGCCAACTATATCAATATTTACTATCCGTATCTCTGCGAGAACCAGAAGTTCTAGTCAAGCTGCGTCAAGAAACAGACAAGCTGCCAATGAATAGAATGCAAATTTCTCCCGATCAGGGACAGTTTATGAGTTTGCTGGTACAGTTAATGGGAGCAAAAAAAACTTTAGAAATTGGGGTGTTTACAGGCTATAGTTCTCTGGCAGTAGCCTTAGCGTTACCACCCGACGGTAAAATTATTGCTTGCGATGTTGATGAAAAAACTACTGCGATCGCTCGTAAATATTGGCAAGAAGCAGAAGTCTCTCATAAAATCGATTTGCGAATTGCGCCAGCTTTAGAAACTCTCGATAAATTAATTGCAGCAGGAGAGGCGAATAGCTTTGACTTTGCTTTTATCGATGCAGATAAGCGAAACTATCCTAACTATTACGAAAGATGCTTGCAGTTAATTCGTCCAGGTGGTGCGATCGCGATCGACAATGTATTATGGTCGGGAAGTGTCGCCGACCGCAACCCAACTGATAAGCGAACCATCGCCTTACAACAATTCAACCAGCAGCTACATCAAGATAAACGTGTCAAAATTAGTATGCTGCCTATTGCCGATGGTTTGACTCTGGCTATGAAGCAAGTGAATTAAAACAACTAACTACTGACGATCGAGAACCAACTCAATCATATCGATCCCTTTCCTGTATGCTTGAACTTCAGAATAGTAAATCTGTCTGGAAACAATTGTTGCGCCGTTAGTAAATAGTATTTCATACTGATAGCTATTTTCTTTAGTATGAAACACTAGCAACAAACAATTTTCTCGAATAAGCAAACGTTCTATTGACATCTCTATTTGTCTAATTTTTAAGGGGTTTATTGAGGCTACCCATTTTAGCTAAAGAAATTACAGAAATTTAATTTGCTCGACCAAACAAAGCTTTTTTCAGATCGAGTATTTATAGATAAAGCGATCGTTTGTAGGTTTCTGATAAAGAAACAATGAAATTTAGTTTTAATTACTTGAAACCACTTTCAATTTTAAAAATCTAATTTTATAATTTAGTCAAATATATTTAAGCCGCCAGCTATCTAATATAAAAAGCTGGTATATAATAATTCTCACCCAGACGCGATTATGTTGTCTGGGTGCTATTATTTTTAATAAAAAAATCAATAGTAAATTCCACAAATAAATGAAATTATTCTGCTTTGTTTTTAAATTACGTACAAAAACAACTTTTAAAACGCAAATATTTATAGACAAAGCGATCGTTTGTAGATTTATGATAAAGAATCAATGAAATATAGCCTTAATTATCTCAAAGCACTTTCAATTTTAAAAATCTAATTTTATAATTTAGTCAAATATATTTAAGTCGCCAGCTACCTAATATAAAAAGCTGGTATATAATAACTCTCACCCAGACGCGATTATGTTGTCTGGGTGCTATTATTTTTGCTAAAAGTTGAAGTTAAAATTGTCTGCAATTTGGCGAACTGTTTAGTCTACAGTTGCGATCTCTTTCAATTATTCACTTTTATTTATTATTCTAAAACTCCAAAAAAGGCACTGTAACCAGGTATCTCAACCAGATTGCCCTGTCGTTCTACAGCAAAACCCGAATCTTCAATACTTTCACAGCAAGCAGGCAGTTGATACTTAGCTCTTTCTTCGCTGAGATTGAACAAACAAAACATTCGCTGTCGTTCGCAGTTTCTAATTAAGCCTAAAATTGGTTCTTTAGTATCTAAAATTTGACAGGTGCCAAATCTCAAAGCAGGCTGCTGTTTTTGCCAGTGAAGCATCCGTCGCCAGGTATTTAGGAGCGATTGCCTGTCGTGACTTTGCACGTCCACAGCGCGATCGAAATGAGCTTGGGGGATAGGCAACCAGGGTTCTTTAGCTGTAGTAAACCCTGCATTACGAGCCTCTTTTTGCCAGGGCATGGGAGTACGAGAACCATCTCTACCCTTAACATTGGGATATAAAGCCCGACCAAAGGGATCTTTAATTCGCTCTACGGGAATATCGTCGGGAATGCGAGCTTCTGGTAAACCTAATTCGTCTCCCTGATAGAGACATAATGCTCCAGGCAGAGAAACTAACAATGCCGCCAACAAATGATAAAATTCTTCAGGATAGGGATTACCCGCAGCATCTACTCCCGTCCAGCGCGATCGCATCCGTCCGTAATCGTGATTGCCTACCATCCAGCAGTTACCGCCATGAGTAAAGTGACGGTCTACTTTTTTTAAGATACGCTGCATCAGTTTGGCACTAATCGGCTCATCGACCAGTAAAGCACTACTGTAGGCTAAATGCAGCCTGTCCTCACCAAAGGCATATTCCCCCGATAGGGCAATTGAGTCTTCTGCTAGTGTAGTTTCTCCGAGTGTAAAAACTCCAGGATAGCGATCGACAAATTTACGGATTTGTTTGATAATCTCTATAGTTTCAGGGCGGCAAAAATTGTATTTAAACAGTTGCCGTACCATTGGGTTATCTGGGGGTATACCGTCGGGTAAGGGCGCGTCAGCGGGACGAGGGGGATTATCTCTGAGAGCGCGATCGTGCAGAAAGTAGTTTGGGGCATCGATGCGAAAGCCGTCTACGCCCTTATCTAACCAAAACTTAGCTCGCTCGAAGATTGCTTCAATTAAATCTGGATTGTACCAGTTAAGATCGGGCTGTTCTTTAACAAAATTGTAGAGATAAAACTGTTGTCTTTGCTCATCCCATGCCCAGGCACTTTCTCCTAAAAAAGAAGAAAGCCAATTGTTGGGAGGCGAACCATCTTCTTTAGGATCTTCCCAAACATACCAGTTGGCTTTGGCATTATCGCGACTGCTGCGACTTTCAAGAAACCAGGGATGTCGATCTGAAGTATGATTCCAAACTTGGTCTAAAATTAGTTTCAATCCTCTAGCATGACAGAGATCCAGCAAAAGATCGAAGTCTGCCATGCTGCCAAAGAGTGGATCTACACCACGCATATCGGTAATGTCATAGCCCAAATCTTTCATTGGCGAGGTAAAAATAGGCGAAAGCCAGATAGCATCAACACTTAAAGTAGCTACATAATCGAGTTTGGCAATAATTCCCTTGAGATCTCCTATTCCCTTACCAGTAGTATCAAAGAAACTCCAGGGACAAATTTGATAAATTATGGCATTTTGCCACCATTCCAGCTTTGGCATTTTGCTTTATTTATCTTTATACTTCGTCAACGTCTACTTTACCTTAAAAAAAATTGGCTTTTTCTACTATGAAACAAGCGATCGCAATAATAATTTAACCGACAACAACCTCTTGAGGTTGTCCTTTGACAAAAGCCTGAATGTTTGAAACGGTAGTATCGGCAATGCGCTGGACTGCCTCGCGAGTATTAAAAGCACTGTGGGGGGTGATAATTACATTTCTCAAACGTAACAATACGTGGTCGGCAAGTAATGTATCTAAGTCGTGCTGTTGAGTGTAAACCGAGCGTAATAGTTCTGCTTCTTCTCGCATTGTTGGTTCTTCTGGCAACACATCCAGTCCCGCTGCCGCTACTTTCTCCTCAGCTAGCGCACGTAGCAAAGCCTTGGTATTGACAATAGTACCGCGAGAAGTATTAATTAAGACAACTCCATCTTTCATTTGGTTAAATTGTTCGGTGGAGATAAAATTTTCGGTTTTAGGATTGGCAGGAAGGTGCAAGGTAATAATATCGGCAGTTGCTAACACTTCTTTTAAAGGTGCATAGCGAAAACCTAGTTTGGTAGCCAATTCTTCTTTGGGTTTAATGTCAAAAGCTACTGTTTCCATCCGAAAGCCTTTGGCAATTTCAATAACGCACAAACCAATATTTCCCGTACCGATAACTCCTAAAGTTTTACCCCGCAAGTCAAAACCCTGCAATCCTTTGAGCGAAAAATCTCCTTTACGAGTGCGTTCGCTAGCCTCGATTAATTTATGACTAATGGCTAGCAGCAGTCCAAATACGTGTTCGGCAACGGTGTTTTCGCCATAAGTAGGGACATTACAAACTTTAATATCGTGTTGTTCGCAGTATTCGTTGTCAATATGGTCAAAACCAGTCGACCGCGTAGCGATAAGTTTTAAGTTGGGCAATTGTTTCAATACATTAGCGTGAAGATCGGAGTAAATAAATGTAGAAATAATTTCTGCATCCTGATATTGATGGGCATTGTTAGCGGTTAAAGGGCGATCGACATACTCGATTTGATGGTCGTCTTCACTCAGGCGATCGAAAGTCTGTCTTTCCCAAGGTTCGACATTAAAAATTACAATTTTCATTATCTTTGCTTAGTATTATTGAATAACAATATTGGTGTGGCTAAAAATTTTTTTTAACTTAACCAAGTCGATCGCCTGGAATCTTCTATCTTTAGAGGGAAGAGTACCGCTCATACGTCAAATATGTTAAAAAACGTACAAAAACATTCGTTCTCTCGACATGGCAGTTGAAAAATCGGTAAAAATTTTAGTTGTTTACTATTCTTTATACGGTCACACTTTGCAGCTAGCGCAGGCAGTGGCAGAAGGAGCAAAATCTGTTTCTAACGTAGAAGTTATGTTGCGCCGTGTAGAAGAATTTGAAGTGGTCAAACAGAAGGCAATTGATGGTAATGATGCCGCACAAAAGATCTGGGAACAGCAGCAAGATATTCGCGTTTGTTCGCTAGACGATCTACGCGCGGCTAACGGGGTAGTTTTTGGCAGCCCGACTCGCTTTGGCAATATGTCTGCTCAAATAAAGCAGTTGTTTGATTCGATGACCAAGCTATGGCTCAATGGTGAGATGGAAGGTAAACCTGCGGGTGTATTTACTTCAACTGCAAGTACTCACGGCGGTCAAGAAACAACCTTACTGACTATGATGGTTCCCCTGCTACATCTGGGCATGATTGTTATGGGTGTTCCCTATTCAGTTGACGGCATGATTCATAACGAGGCGCGAGGCGGAACTCCTTATGGTCCGACGACAATTGCTGGCGGACAGGGAGAATTAGAACCAAAACCAGAGGATTTAGCAATTGCTAAAGCTTTAGGCAAGCGAATAGCAGAGGTTACAGTCAAGCTTCAATAATAGCTTCGTGCGATCGGCTCTTTCTTTACAACTCAGCTTTGAAAATTAGAGTTAGTTTGCTGAAAACTATCTCTAACTTTTGCCTTCACCTAGAAATATAGCAACACCTCGAGTTACTTTAAATTCCTGACAGAACAAAATAATCGATATAGTCATCGGGACACCTAATATAGCACCAGGAATTCCCCAAACCCACCCCCAAAACACAATAGAAACCAAAGCAATAAACGGTGATAGCTGCAAACTTTTTCCCTGAACTCTGGGATCGACAAAATTGCCCATTACAACTTGCAGTACCGCCAACCCTACTAAAGTAGCAATAGCGCGACTAACACCATCAAACAAAAGTGCGACTAGAACGGGAGGAATAACTGCAATAATCGAACCTATGGTAGGAATATAATTAAGAACAAAAGCAATCAAGCCCCAGACAAATGCCAGATCGACCCCCAAAACAAAGCACCAAATACTAGTTAGAACTCCCGTCAGAAAACTGGTAAGGGTCATAACTAGAAGATAGCGCCGCAATTTAGCACTGGTATTGCCAACGGCATTAATCAGGCGATCGCCAGTGCCAGTAGGAAATGCTTTTTGCACCTTGTGACGATACTGACTGACTTCTATTAGTAGCAATACGAGTAAAGATGCTACCAGAACAAACAAGCTGAGTGCCGATAAAAAAGTTTGGATTCCGCCAATTGCCTGTCTCGCTAACTTATTGGATGCGCCGTTAGCTTGAGAAGTAAATTGAGGCAGCTGTAAACCGCGATCGCTAGCCCAGGTTTTTGCCGTTGCTACTATTTGTTGCAGGCGATCGAGATATTCGGGAACTTTGGGTTCGATAATTTCGGCACTCAGCGATATTGCTCCGCCAGCTATACCCAATATTCCCAGTAAAAGTAACAAGACTAAAATTAGACTCAACCAGCGAGGAAAGTGACCTTCGAGCCAACGCTGTAGCGGATGCACTAGAACTACAATAAAAAATGCAAATGCTAGCGGCATAGAAATCGGACGAGTTGCTTTGAGAGCCGCCACGACCAAAATTGTAGCAATGATTGCCATTAAAATTTGGGTCGTTTTACCAGATTGCATAGTTTTATTTATCGATCGCTATAGATAATTAATTAGAACATAAATCTTATACTCATTGATGGCAATCTTCTTTGATATAGCGAGTAAAAAAATTTGCCGCAATCTTATAATTTTTAGCTGTCAAACTTAATAGTTTTCATCATGCGATCTAATACTTGCTTATTTGTCTGATAGCGATCGCCTGCCAGATTGTAAGTCAAGGCGATAAGAGTGCTGTTGTCTAAATCGATAATGTAACTATAGGTGCGTGTCCCTGAAGGTAACAGAGCCTTACCAGTAGACTCACTTTCTATCTTCATAGCTCGCCTATTTTCGATAGTGGTCATTTGACGCGATAAATGCCGCTCATGTTTATTTTCTTTCGTTACTAAATCGAAAGTTACGTTTTCTTCTACTCGTAAGTAAATTGCTTTATCAATACTTTCGGTATTTTTAGGAACGATAGCAGATTGAGGATCGAAAATTTGACAGGGAGATATTACCGTACCAGGATTAGTCTGCCAACCTTGAGGATAATTAATTTGATAACCAACATTGTTATTATTACAAATCTGACTGAGAGTAATTGTCTCGTTATCGCTCTTATCTTCAGATGTATTTGAGTTTGGCGATAAAGACTCTTGCATTTCAGAAGTAGAATCGCAGCCTTCTAACCAGGGAATTAAGATAATAAATAGAGCTATTAAAATACTTATTTTTCTATTCATATAGATGTTTTTAGCAAGCAACATCTGGTAGTTTTGGCGTTGCCGAACTTTTGACAATGCTTTAAAGACAACAAAATAGCAGATAATTAGAAATACAGAAAATATGCCACTTGCTACTTTAAACAAATTTCTGCTATTTCCTCTTTATTACGGTATTTCGGCTAACTTAACACGTTCGCCCAAAACATCAGTTCGATAAACCCAATTTCTTCGTCCGTCGGTAACTATCACTTGCCAGCCAGGAGTAATTACTTGGGTACATAATTCATCTGGTTGAGAAATACCCAGACAGCCATCTGACCAATTGCGCCGTCGCGCTTCCAAAATTTGGAACTCAGCCACAGTACGGCTAGTTCTACTGGCAGCAGCTTCTAAAACCGCAGTTTGAACTGGCATTGGTAAATTTTTTGACTCAGATGGGGATCGTTCTTCAGACTGTTCGGACTGCACACTAGAAGCGATGACTGGTGTAGAAACTGAAGTAGCCATAGCGTTTTGGCTGGAATTGTCGAGAGAATTATTCCAAACCCAAAAAGTTGCACTAATCAAAAAAATTTTGGCTATTAAGTTTTTAGACAGCAAGTATTTTATTATCGATAGATATTTCATTGAACATTAAACATTTATCATTTATTATTTAACACCTGTTATTGCTCATTGCTCATTGTTCATTGCTCATTGCTAACGGTCGAATATTTACTTAATCGTTTGGGTTTGTTTGTTAACCAAGCCTTCTTGCGAGTGATCCAAACGTAATTCTCCTTGTGGAAGAGAGCGTAACTCTTCTGGTGTTTGTTGACCGATGGCACCTTTGGCTACAGTAACTCCGCCGTCTGCCAGCCATAAGGCTCCCGTAACGTAACTGGCTTCATCAGAAGCTAAAAAGGCGCAGACATTTGCCATTTCCTCTGGCGTACCCCGTCTTGCCATTGGCGTAGCGTTAATTAACATTTCTTCCATTTGTGCGTCCATAGGACCCGTCTCTTTGTGCGTCCAACCAGTATCGATCGCGCCAGGACAGTAACAGTTAACCCGCACTCCATATTTTGCTTGTTCTACTGCTACTCCTTTCACAAAAGAGTGCATCCAGCCTTTAGTACCGCCATAAGGTGTGTTCTGCGCCAAGCCATTATAACCTGCTTCCGAACCCGCACAGACAATATTACCTCTGGTTTTTTGCAGGTGAGGTAAAGCATACTTAGTCATCAAAAAAGCCGATCGCAAGTTCATTCTTATCGTGCGATCGAAGGCTTCTATAGGATAGTCTTGGGTTTCTGCTACTGCTAAAAAAACACCAGCATTGTTGACTAAAATGTCTAGCTTACCGTAGCTATCGATGGCTGTTTTAACGCAGTTAAGAGCTTCTTCTGCTTCCGACACATCCCCGCAATAGCCAGTTACCTCGCCACCATAATCTTTAATTGCAGCTACTACATCATCTAGAGGATCGTAGGGCAAGCCATTAGCTACTACTTTGGCACCTTCTTTGGCTAGTTTATGAGCGATCGCTTCTCCAATACCCGTACCCGCACCAGTTACAATTGCAACTTTATCTTCAAAACGTCTCATACTCATACTTAATTTTCTACCTATGTTTTTTTAAAAGCTCGCTGCGCCAGACAAGCCAGGCTCAAAAGCTAAAGCAGATCGAGATTTTGTTATTTACTCGACTCTGGCGATCTCCAAAAGGATAACTTTAGCAATAGCATCGAGAATTATTACCTAGTTTGATAAATACAACCGTAGCAATATCTATAACTAATATTCCTCTCGCCAACGGTAGAAATAAGACATTGGTTGTTTATAGTTAGGTTTCTTGTAAGACACCAGTTGTTACTCTGCGACAATACAGTATAATGATATACAAAATATTTTTGATATTTTTTAAATGAATGTTAGTAACCGTACTGAAAAGTAGTCGAAAGTTTATAAAAATCTTAAGAAAACATAAGTCTATTTGCTATTTGCTCGATAAAAATTGACTCACTGCCAATCGATCGCCAGTCAGAAGTGTTGAAAGAACAGTTGCCCGAAAAACTATTCTTGGCATTAACATTCCTATAGCGCGATCGCGCAAACCTTCTCATCTGCAAAGCAAAACTTAGAGTCAATTTCATAATGCTGTTGGTTTTAATTGACACAAACCATATACAATTTTTACGGTTTATTAAAGCAAGTGTGATTATATTTAAGTAGTAACACTAAAGTTATTACATAATCATATTGGCTGATATCGAAACTAATAACGGCGTAACTCTATTAACTAATTGGCTGTCAAGACAAATTTCACCAGAAAGTTTTGCCTGGCTGAAAGAGCGAAAAGCCGAAATTATTCGAGACGGTGCAGAAAGAAAGTTATTTACTGCTTTTAGTGCCGTCCCTCGTTACATAGAAAAAACTAATTTCCAACTAACAAACGCAGAATTAGCAACAGCAAACAATTTAAAAGCTGGCTGGAATCCCAGTCGCTGGACTTTAGACCAAGTTGGTCGTACTATTTTAATTCTTTCTTTTCCCAATCGAGACGAAGATAAATATATTAAAACTCTAGACAAAATTTTTGCGGCGGCGGATGTGGGAGAAGCGATCGCGCTATATCAAAGTCTACCTCTGCTACCCTATCCCAATAGTTTTAAATTACGAGCGGCAGAGGGCATTCGCACCAATATGACTTCGGTGTTTAACGCTGTAGCTTTGCATAATCCTTACCCTGCCAACTATCTGGACGACTTAGCTTGGAATCAAATGATTCTCAAGGCTTTATTTGTCGGTACTCCCTTGCATCCTATTTATGGTTTAAAACAACGTAACAATCAGCAACTATCCCAAATGCTGCTCAATTATGCTCGCGAAAGATTGGCAGCTAAAAGAACAGTAAATCCAGAACTTTGGGACTTGACAGCAGCTTTTCAACCTGAAGAAGTCGTTAGATTAAAAGCGGCATTTGATAAAATGCACGACTAATTTCCCAGATTCCTAAAAATTTACCACTAATTTCCCAGATTCCTAAAAATTTACCACTAATTTCTCAGATTCTCAATTTTAAACTAATTAGTAAAATAAATTCTTGATAACCATGACTAATAATAAAATGATGTTTCTCGATCCTCACATTCACATGACCGCCAGAACTACTGATGACTATCAGGCAATGGCTAAAGCGGGAATAGTTGCTGTTATCGAACCAACTTTTTGGTTGGGTCAACCCCGCACCAGTGCCGATAGTTACAAAGACTACATGAGTTCTTTGGTTGGTTGGGAAAGATTTAGAGCTAGTCAGTTTGGCATCAAACACTATTGCACTATTGGTTTGAACTCTAAAGAAGCAAATAACGAACCTTTAGCAGAAGCAGTAATGGAACTATTACCTCTATATGCCTGTAAAGAAGGGGTAGTAGCAATTGGCGAAATCGGCTATGACGACATGACTCCAGCCGAAGATAAGTACTTTCGCCTTCAGCTAGAACTAGCTAAAGAATTAAACCTACCCGTGATGATTCACACCCCCCACCGCGATAAAAAAGCGGGTACCTCTCGCAGTATGGATGTCTGTCTCGAACATGGTTTGGAACCATCTCGGGTAATTGTCGATCACAATAACGAAGAAACCTGCAAAGAAGTTTTAGATCGCGGTTTCTGGGCGGGATTTACCATTTATCCCAACACCAAAATGGGTAATGAAAGAATGGTCGAAGTAGTACGCCAGTATGGCTGCGATCGCATCATCGTCGATAGTAGTGCTGACTGGGGCGTTAGCGATCCTTTAGCCGTACCCAAAACGGCTTGGTTGATGGCAGAAAGAGGKATTCCCGAAGAACATATTCGCGCCKTTTGCTATCAAAATGCCCTAACGGCATACAGTCAAAGCGGACAAATTAAAGAAAGCGACTGGTTAAATTCCAATGCTGTAGACCAGCGGCAGCTATATAGCGGTAACTCCGTACTCAGAGGGCAACAGCCAGTAGTTGAAGCTAAAGACTCGATGGTTATTGTTTGAGTAGGAAGTAGAAAGTAAGAAATAACAATGATTACTACCACAACAAAATCACAGTCTGTCTGGGCTTATTTACAACTGCTACGTCCTGCCAATATCATTACTGCCTGGGCAGATATTTTTCTCGGCTTCGCTGCCGCTGGTGCGGTTAGTACCGAAATCAACGAAGCAAATTTTATAGCTTTAGGCTGGTTAATTTTAGCCACTACGGGACTATATGGCGGTGGAGTTGTCCTCAACGATGTCTGCGATGCCGAACTAGATGCCGTCGAACGCCCAGAACGCCCCATTCCTAGCGGTAGAGCTTCAAAAGAAGGCGCGATCGCTTTGGGAGTAGCCTTGTTATCAACAGCAATTATAGCCGCTGCGATGGTTTCAAAACTCAGTGCGGTTTTAGCCATAACTATAGCAGCAGCGGCTTTTATCTACGATAAATGGGGCAAACACCAGACTTTTTTAGGTCCTTTGAATATGGGTGCCTGTCGGGGAGGTAACTTACTACTTGGAGTTAGTGCCGTTCCTATGGCTTTAAGCGATCGCTGGTTTTTAGCTTTAATTCCCATCGTTTACATTGCTGCCATTACCGCTATTTCTCAAGGAGAAGTTCGCGGTGGTGATAAAACTACTGGTATCGTGGCGATCGCTTTAATTGCGCTCGTTATTGGCAGTATTCTCGGTTTGGGATTTTTACCACAGTACGACGTGTTAATTACACTTCCGTTTTTAGTCTTGTTTGCCTTCCTAGTCTTACCTGCCTTTGTTAAAGCTGCTGTAACTCCTCAAGCCAAACTAATTCAACTGGCGGTTAAAGCAGGAGTACTAGCTTTAATCGTTTTAGATGCAACTATAGCCGCAGGCTTTACTAACTGGCTTTATGGCTTGTGTTTGCTAGCATTATTGCCGCTATCGCGTCTGTTATCCCGTTTGTTTGCCGTTACTTAACCGCTTCGCGGTAGCCGTTAGCTAAAGGCTAAAAGCTTAAAGCTTGTTTTAATAAAATCCTTAAACTAACTACTAAGATTAATTTACTATTATGTATCTACAAGAAAGAAACACCTCAAAAATTGAGTCTTTACATCAAAGTGTTGCTGTTAGGTTTGACTACGACGTTCACTTTACCAGAGGACTATTTGAACCCAGCAATCCTTTACTAGCTAAAGTTTTAAATCGAGATAACGTTACTAAATCGATAATCGTCGTAGTTGATTCGGGTTTATTAGAACATCATCCTCAATTAGTAGCGCAAATCCAAAATTATACAAATTTTTACTCCCAAATTATTAACTTAGCTGTCGAGCCTATTGTAGTTCCTGGCGGTGAAGCTGCTAAAAATGACCCGACTTTGGTAGAGCAAATTCATCAAGTTGTCGAACGAGTAGGGTTGTGTCGTCACTCCTATATTCTGGCAATTGGTGGCGGTGCGGTAATTGATATGGTAGGTTATGCTGCTGCTACTGCCCATCGCGGCATTAGACTAGTTCGCATTCCTACCACCGTATTAGCTCAAAATGATTCGGGTGTGGGAGTTAAAAACGGCATCAATGCCTTTGGTAAAAAGAACTTTTTAGGGACTTTTGCGCCACCCGTTGCCGTACTCAACGACTTTGATTTTCTAAATACTTTAGACGATCGCGACTGGAGAGCGGGTATTGCCGAAGCGGTAAAAGTAGCCTTAATTAAAGATAGTAACTTTTGGCAGTTTATCAGCGATCGCGCCGCAGATTTGGCAAATCGTGACTCCGAGGCTATGGAGTATTTAATCTATCGCTGTAGCCAACTACATCTCAATCATATTGCTGGTTACGGCGATCCTTTTGAAATGGGTTCTTCTCGTCCTTTAGATTTTGGTCACTGGGCGGCACACAGACTAGAGCATTTAACTAATTACCGACTCAGACACGGAGAAGCAGTAGCCATCGGTATCGCTTTAGACTGTACCTATTCTTATTTGCAAGGATTGCTGACCAAAAAAGATTGGCAGCAAATTATTAAAACTTTACAACAGCTAGGTTTTAGCCTCTACGTACCCGAACTGGCGATCGATCTAGATGATACAAATTCCGAAAGCTGTGTTTTTCGAGGCTTAGTTGAATTTAAAGAGCATATAGGCGGCGAGTTGGCAATAATGTTGCTACAGGGAATCGGTAGAGGTATAGAAGTAAATACTGTAGACATTTCTTTGTATCAAAAGGCAATATTGTGGTTGCAGATGATTGAGACTAACATTTCTGCATAAGCTAATAAAAAAATTACAGTTGCCGTGAAAATAGCAGGTACCGACTTTCATCTTACCTACTGCACTAACATCCATCCTGGGGAAAGCTGGACGGAAGTTAAAGATAACCTCCAGCAATATCTTCCTAAATTAAAAGCCAGACTGGACAATCGCTCCTTGGGAATTGGCTTAAGGCTAGCAGAGGCAGCAGTGAGAGAACTACTTGCTAAAGATAATCTCTTGCAATTTCAAACCTGGCTGCAAGAACATGACTTGTATGTCTTTACTCTCAATGGTTTTCCCTACGGCGGATTTCACCATCAGGTAGTAAAAGATAAAGTATATGCTCCCGACTGGTCTACAGTCGAACGAGTAGACTATACTTTACGGCTAATTGAAATTCTGGCAACTCTCTTACCAGAAAGACTCGATGGAGGAATTTCTACTGTACCTCTATCTTATAAACCCTGGTGGCAAGATAATCCCAATGGTAGAGACAAAACCTTACATCAAAGTAGTCTGCATCTGGCGCAGATAGCAGCAAAACTGGCAGAGATTCAAAATAACACGGGCAAACTACTTCATCTCGATCTCGAACCAGAACCCGATGCCATGCTGGAAAATACAGTTGAGGTAATTAATTATTTTCATGACTGGCTATTACCTATAGCTGGTAACTGGCTACAGCAAAATTTAGGAATTAGTAAAGAATTAGCCGAGTCATGGCTGAGAAACCACATTCGAGTTTGTTACGATACCTGTCATTTTGCTGTCGAATACGAAGAACCAGAGGACGTACTTCAGAAGCTAAAAAATGCAGGGATTAAAATTGGTAAAATTCAGCTTAGTTCGGCGATAAAGATCGATCTATCGGCAGAAACAGCACAAAGGCAGGTTATTTTAGAAAAACTGTCGGCTTTTGCCGAATCTACCTATCTACATCAGGTAATTGCTCGTCATGGCGATCGCACTTTGCAGCATTATGCCGATCTTTCTCAAGCTCTACCCCATCTAGCAACTACCAAAGCTCAAGAGTGGCGCACCCACTTCCATGTACCGATTTTTATTCGTAACTATCAGCCATTTGAATCGACTCAAGAACATTTAACTAAAGTGTTGCAGCTTTTACCAGAAAATCCTGTTTGCAATCATTTAGAAATTGAAACCTATACCTGGGAAGTTTTACCACCAGAGATGAAAATGGACATTTTAACCTCCATTGAAAGAGAGTATCAATGGGTTTTAAAGACTTTGGCTTTACCTCATCAGGAAATGATGTATGTCGACTAGGAGACGAGGAGAATTATCAATCATCCTTGCTTCAAATCCTATACGAATAGTAAACAGGCAACTTAAATACTTTTCGCTCTTTATTATTAGTAAATATTTAAACGTAATTATGGATAAAACTGTCGTTCTCAACATAGTTGGTTTGACTCCTCAATTAATTGGAGAACATACCCCTTTTCTGTCTCGCTGGCAAAGTCAGGGTAAAACAGCCTCAATTAAACCAGTATTACCTGCCGTTACCTGTACCGCCCAGGCAACCTACTACACGGGAACCAATCCCAACAAACATGGGATTGTAGCCAATGGCTGGTATTTTCGCGATGAATGTGAAGTCAAACTGTGGCGACAGTCTAATCATCTAGTAGAAGCACCTAAAATCTGGGAAAAAGCGCGATCGCTAGATCCCGATTTTACCTGCGCCAATCTTTTTGGCTGGTACAACATGTACTCTTCTGTAGATTATGCGGTAACACCCCGCCCTATGTATCCCGCAGACGGCAGAAAACTACCCGATATCTACACCGAACCAATGGAACTGCGTCCCTGGCTGCAATCTGAATTAGGGCAGTTTCCCCTATTTAACTTTTGGGGTCCCAATACTTCGGTAAAATCGAGTCAGTGGATTGCTGAAGCGGCAAAAAAAATCGAACTAAAATACAGTCCTACACTTACTTTAATTTATCTACCCCACCTCGACTACTGTCTGCAAAAGCTCGGCACCGAACCTCAAGATATTGCAACTGACTTACAAGAAATAGACCGTGTGTGCCAAGATGCGATCGAATTTTACGAAGCTAGAGGTGCAAAGGTAATTGTTCTCTCTGAATATGGCATTACTCCCGTAAACAAGCCAATTCACATCAACCGCCTGTTACGTCAGGAAAATTTAATTACCGTTAGAGAAGAATTAGGCAAAGAAATTTTGATTCCTGGTGCTAGTAAAGCTTTTGCCGTCGCCGATCATCAAATTGCCCAAGTATATATTAATGACTCAAGCTGTTTCGATCTAGTAAAAAGTATTTTAGAAAATACCTCTGGTATCGAGTTAGTTTTAGATGAAGCAGGAAAGCAAAAGTATCATCTAGATCATTCTCGTTCGGGTGAATTAGTTGCAGTTGCCGATCCCGATGCTTGGTTTACCTATTACTATTGGCTCGATGATAACCACGCTCCCGATTTTGCCCGCACTGTAGATATCCATCGCAAACCAGGCTACGATCCTGTAGAGCTTTTTGTAGATCCCCATATTAAATTACCAAAGGTAAAAGTTGCTTCAAAGTTACTGCAAAAGAAACTCGGCTTTCGCTATTTAATGGATGTTATCCCGCTAGATGCCAGTTTAGTTAAAGGTTCACACGGTCACCTTACTACTTCATTAGCGCGATCGCCCGTTTTTATTACCCAACAGCAAGACTTGTTAAACACCGAAAAAATTGAGGCTACTGACGTTTTTAATTTGATTCTCAAACATCTAAGTATAGTCAATCATTAGGTTGCGCTACAGTTAACTAACTTCCTCTTCTAAATTAACTTCAATAGAGAAATAACGAGCGAATTGCTGTTTTCTACTTCGAGAACGAACGAGTTTCTACAATCGCTCTAACACAATTGATAGAATATTTCGCTAACTAATACAAATACGATAAGAGGTATGCCATAAAGCTTTAGGCACGAAGCATACCTCTATATGGAGTGACACAGAACACAACCTATAAAATAGATCGATCGAGCAATAATTCCGTTCTATTGGCTCATCATAATCGATTTGATATTAACGAACTCTTTCATGCCAAAGCCTCCGTGTTCGCGTCCATAGCCACTTTCTTTTACACCGCCAAACGGCATACTAGGCTGCGACAGGTTATAACTATTTACGTTTACCATGCCTGTATCAATCTTATGAGCGACCTTTATAGCGCGATCTCTATTCCCTGAAAAGACTCCACCACCCAAACCATATCGATGGTCATTGGCAATACGAATCGCTTCGTCTTCATCACTTACCTTAATCAATGTGGCAACTGGTCCAAAAAGTTCATCGTCATAGGCTGGCATACCAGGTTTCACATTTTCTAACACTGTTGCAGGATAAAAATAGCCCGCGCCGCTAGGAATTTCGCCACCGCACAAAATCGTCGCGCCTTTCTGGGCAGACTCTTGCACTTGGTCGTGCAGTTTTTCCCGTAAATCTTCACGGGCGATCGGTCCCATATCTGGCTCATCATTAATGGGATGACCATAGCTGACAGATTTCATCGCAGCTACAAATTTTTCTCTAAATTCGTCGTAGATGTCGTCTAAAACAATGAAACGTTTAGCGGCAATGCACGTTTGACCCGCGTTGTTAACACGTCCCTGAACGCACGTATCCATAATTTCATCTAGCTTGACATCTTCTAAAACAATGTAAGGGTCGCTTCCTCCCAATTCCAAAACCGTTTTCTTGAGATGTTTGCCAGACTCCTCAGCCACAATTTTTCCAGCTTTGGCACTACCTGTCATGGTCACACCGCGCACCTTCTCATGGGCAATCAATTCATCAACCGTTTCGTCATCTACAAATAGGACGCTGAACACGTTTTGAGGTAAGCCAGCATCTTCATAAATTTGTTTCAACTTCTCCGCCGTTTCCCAACAGATTTCGGCATGTTTGAAAGCAGTCGTATTGCCTGCCATGATGTTGGCGATGCTGTAGCGAACGACCTGGTAGCAAGGAAAATTCCAGGGCTGCATTCCTAAAATAACGCCAATTGGCTCGTAAGAAACGATTCCTCTACCGCCGCTAGAAATCTTTCTTTCTTCCTGTTTGAGTTCTTGAGGACCATTATCAGCAGTATATGTGCAAATATTTACACATAAATCGACCTCGCTATTACCCTGAGCAATAGGCTTACCCATTTGATTCGCCATCATTCGCGAAAGCTCTTCTTTATTGTCTGAAAGACCTTGTGCTATTTTCCGAATAATATCGGCGCGTTCTTCTAGAGAAGTTTCTCGCCACTTTAAAAAAGCTTCGTGGGTTTTATCGATAATGCCTTCAGCTTCTTGTTTGGTGTGCTTGTCGTAGACTTTGTGAGTTTGACCTGTTGCAGGATTTTTGGTTTCAACCTGCTCGTGCTGCGAACTGTCGATTTTGCTTTGCGTTTGTACCATTATTATATTATTTAGAACTCTATTAAAGAAAACTAGAGACTGTTAAAATATTTCCTGCCATCCACCTCAAGCAAGAAAAATGCAGTCACAGTTTTCGTAAATTACGTTGGTGTAGGAATAAAACTTTTTCACTAGCTCAAACCTTATATAGTTGAATGCAAAAAAACTAAGCTTCTCATTTCTGATTTTTCCCCAACTAAGTTATGAGATTGGAAACTAGTACGGATAGTTTGTTGGATAACAAGCTTAGTTTTTTAAGAGGCTTTAGGTTCTAATAAGAAGACCGATTTGAGCTTTGATTAAGAGCTAGCTGTTAATAAGATAATTGTTCCTTATTTAAGGCTCTCAAAAAATATTTATCTAGCCATCCATCAGTAGGGATAAATATGTGGATAGACAATTGCGATCGCCTACATTCTACCAAAACGCTAGGTATCGATCGCGAGACATAATGGTGAAGCTGCACAATAGTTCTGGTACGGCTTACTATTCTAAGCAATCTCCGTATAGTAGGGATTCATAAATTTTCTTGCTGCATTAATCCTGTAGTAAGAGCAAGAGAAAAGCGATGATAAATTTATGTCTTGCTTCTGTTGATTTTCCTTTAGTGTTGTAATATTGAGCAATTACCGAACAAGTTTTGGCTCAACTTTTTTCAAATGATTCCGAAATATTTTACGTGCAGTTTTATGGTCGCCCTTTGGAGTCAAATTGCATAACCACCATACAGAACGACTTTGATAGCATCTAGGTTTATCCGTTGCAATCAACCTACCGAGATGCTCGCAATTCCAGCCAGAGGTGGTGTATTTCCAATTGGCAAAAACATAAAGAGCGTGCTTGAGACGCTCAATTGTTACATCTGGCTGAAAAGCAATGCTATTGATGCCGATAACAAATTTTGCTCTTTTCTTTTTAAATGGACGTAATCCTTTACCTGTATCAAAAATATATACATCGGACAGACCAATTCCATAATGCCAAAATGGATCGTGTGAACTTTTCCAATTGAGCAGTCGTCCGTATTGTTTACTCGAAGGGTCAGTCAGCAAATCTATTTTTTTTATTGTTTTCTCTATTCGCTCTAAAGATTTCGGCATAAATAGCAGAAAAATAACGATTTCAAACTAGCTAATAAAAATTTATGTATAAAAGTTTTTTGAGCTTGTTTTATATAAAATATCAAGTCACTTAGCAGTAGCCATCAGTGATATCTCTATAATTTTTCTTGAAATCATGCAATAGAAAATAGTCTACGAAATCATCAGAACAGGTTAGAGAAGATTTCAATCTAAAGTAATATTTTTGTGAAATTTAAGAAGGTCAAATTAGAATTTTTGTTTTTAAACACTCCGCAACGCCACAATTGGATCTAACTTAGCTGCCGCTCTGGCAGGGAAAACGCCAAAAAATAGACCGATCGCGCCAGATACGCCTACAGCAAGCACGATCGCCACAGGAGATACTGTAGCAGTAAGGGGAGAAACTGCGCCGACGATTAAAATCCCGCCTACGCCAATAATCGTGCCGACAACGCCTCCTGCTGCCGAGAGAATAGTTGCTTCGATGAGAAACTGAGTTAAAATATCGCCTTCTTTTGCTCCAATTGCCTTACGCAAACCAATTTCCTGGGTGCGTTCGGTGACTGCTACTAGCATAATGTTCATCACGCCAATACCGCCTACCAATAAAGAAATTCCTGCGATCGCCGCTAGCAAAATCGTTAGAGCATTAGTTATTGTGCCGACAACCTGAAGAATATCTTTTTGAGTCCGAACGGTAAAATCATCTTCGCCGCTAACTTGATGGCGCAACCGCAAGAGATTTTCAATTTGAAATTTAGCAGCGCGAATGCTCTGTTCGCTATTAGCAGCGATAGAAATAAACGTTAGCTGCGTACCGTAGGGGGAGGTATCGCCGACAATCTGATTTGCCATCGTACTCAGGGGAATATAAACGTTGCGATCCTGGTTATCTCCTAAAAAAGCCCCCTTAGCTTCTAATACGCCGATAACTTTAAAGCTAATATTTTTAATCCGAATCGATTTACCCAAAGGACTTTGTTGGAGAAAAAAGCGATCGGCGATTTCTGCGCCTAAAACTACTACTCTCTGATTGCGTTTGAGGTCGCTATCGCTAATAAATCTGCCCTCAGCTAAATCGAAACTTCTTACGGCTAGATATTCGGGAGTGGTACCAATGACTGATTCTTTAGTATTGCGATTGCGATAGGTAATTAACTCATTGTCGCTAACTTGAGGGGCAACTTGTTTGACTGTTGGTACCTGTTCGTTAATAGCGATCGCATCTTCCCAAACTAGAGTTTTGGGCAAACTAAAGCTGGTTCGCCGTTCTTCTTCGGCACCAGGAACTACAAAGATTACGTTGGGACCTAAAGATTCAAACTGTTCTGAAGCTAGGGTTTGCGTACCTTCACCGACACCAACCATAGCAATCACCGAGGCATTACCGATGACAATTCCCAACATGGTTAGAGTGCTACGCATTTTGTTGGCAATTAGGGTCGAGGTTGCCATTTTAAAAGTTTCTGCTAAATTCATTCTGACTCGTTAATTTTCTGGTTTTGTTCTCGTTCTGTCATGACTCATCTAAAAAATTTTACTTGTCTTATTTGACAACTTATTACTCGTCTCCACCGCTTCTATTTTCTTCGGGTAAATCGATAAACACGCGATCGCCTGCCTCTAACCCTTCTAAAACTTGAGTTTTGTCTTCAATGGTCAATCCAATATTGACGGGTTTAAACTCTGGTTCGTCTTCGGCGTTGAGGAGCATTACTCCCGTTTCTCCTTTCTGGGTAACGATCGCTACCGTAGGAACCACTAAAGTATCTTCTAATTCTTGTCCCAAGAAGATAACATCGACGTTCATTTTCGAGCGTAACTTGTTTTGTCCCGTCACCAAACGGATTTTGACTTCAAAAGAAGTAACGTTATCTTCAATAATCGCTTCGGGAGCAATTTGTGCTACCTCACCAAAAAACACGCTATCGGGATAGGCATCAGCGATGATTCTAACTTTTTGTCCTCGCTCTAGCTGTCCCACATCTAATTCGGGGACTTTAGCCACCACTTCCAATCCCTGTGCCAGAGCCAAAATTGAAGTAGCCGAAGCCGAAGCGGTACTAGATGCCGAGGTAGAGGGGGTTACAAACGCTCCTTCAACCGCATACCTTTGAGTGACGATACCGTCAAAAGGAGCCTTAACAATAGTATCGGCATATTGAATTTGAGATCGCTCTAAAGCTGCCTGAGAAACATCTGTAGTAGCCTGTAGAGATTCAATTTCTGCCGCAGCAGTTTGCTGTCTTTGGTTTAGGTCGGTTTGAGCCTCGTTTACTTCAGCTTCTAGCTGGGCAATTTCCGAGTCACCAGTAATTTGAAGCTGCTGGAGTCTTTGCTTTAGCTCGGTGAGGGTCGCCTGTGCGTTCTGATATTCGTTCAAAGCCTCATCGAAAGTATCTTGAGCGATCGCGCCTTCGTTTAAAAGATACTGATTGCGCCTTCTGCGCTCTTTTACTAGTTCGAGACGGGACTCGGCAGCGTCAATTTGTGCTTTGGTCTGTTCGATATCTCTGGGAATTCTGGCTTGTGCCTGTTGGAGTCTAGCTCTTGCCTGTTGGAGTCTGGCTCTTGCCCGAACGATTTCAGCTTCTATTTTGGCTTTACCCTCCGATAAACCTGCCTGGCTCTGTCTTAGTTCAGCTGCGGCACGAGAGGTTTCTACCTGCTGTTCGGAGTTTTCCATTATTGCCAGAGTTTGTGCTGTCGTGACGCGATCGCCCTGTTCTACCAGAAGTTTGACCAAACGTCCTGGCTCTTTGGGACTAATGTTAACGCTTCTTACTGGCTCGACTCTACCACTAGCTTCGATTTCTACACTGAGATTTTGCTCGGTTGCTGCTACGGTTAAAGTTTCTATGTCTAACTTAGAACGAGAACTTTGCAAAATAGCATAAGTCGTTCCTCCAATTAAAATCAAACAGGTAGTTGTTAAACCCAAAAACCAGGGTAAAGAAGGTTTGACTTTGCCAATAACAGGAATTTCCATCATTAATTTTTTCAAATAGAATTTAGCTTGAATCGCGTTAGTTTTGTCTGGGTTGTCGGTACACTACCGTAAGACAAAATAGAGTCTAATCGTCAATCAAACCAACTTATTAAACGCAAATTAGAAACTTTACTAATTTAAAAACAAATGCTCGATGTTTAAGACTGAATTCGAGCAAATTGAGTCTTTTACGAACGAAGTTTACTTTATGTATATATATGCTAACTTATATGAAATTCAAATGGATGAAATCGGCAATTAAACGGGTTTTGGGCTTTTGAAATAAAATTTTTGTCACTTGAGAGCAGCGATCGCCACTGTTATTCCATCGATCGCACTATAAAAAATAAAAATTTTAAAAATTTATCGATTAAAGTGATTTTACATAAATACTGTTGCTATAGCGCGGCATTGCTGAGTTTTGCTTCCCTTAGTAGTAAACGAGCTATAAACCTTAGTATTATATTCAATGATGTTCGTAGCGATTATTGCTAAGATCGCAAGTGCCAAACATTATTAGATTGCAAATGAGGCGAAACTGTGCCAAAACTTAACTGGTTTTTATCATTAATAGCTTGTGCTGGTATTTCGAGTGTAGCTTTGCCAGTTAGAGGGCAAGCTTTACTGCCGTACGTACCAAAATTAGATTCCGAACAACTGGAATTACAGGGATTACAGCTTTTACAAGATGTGGTTCAATTAATTAGATTTCAACAATACGAATTAGCCTTACCGCGAGCCGAGTTAGCTACTCAGTTGGCTCCTAATAACTATGAGGTTTGGTTTATTCTAGGTAGTCTGTATTTGCAGCAAGATGAACTAGATCGCGGTATTGAAACTTTACAAAAAGCTGAATCTCTAGCACCAAAACAAGAGGGGATTTTGTTTAGTTTGGGCAATGCCTATTTTCAAAAAGGAGAATATCAGAAAGCTAAAGAAAAATTAGAATCAGGACTCGAAATAGAGGAAAATTCGCCCGAAGCATTATTCGATCTGGGTAATACTTATTTCAAGTTAGAAGAATTGGATAAAGCAATCGATCTTTACGAACAAGCATTCGAACGAGAAGCAAGCTTTTGGCCCGCTTTAAATAATGTCGGTTTGGTAGAATACGAACAAGGTGATATTGAAGAAGCGATCGCCAGATGGCAAAACGTCTTAGAAGTCGATGCCGAACAGGCAGAACCTCAACTGGCTTTGGCGGTAGCTCATTATGCACGGGGAGACAGAGAAAAAGGGATCGAATTAGGTAAAGCGGCTTTAGCTCTAGACGAACGCTACGGAGATATACAATTTTTAAAAGATAATCTCTGGGGCGATCGCTTAATTGAAGATACTCAAGAGTTATTAAATACACCGCAAATGCAGGCTATTGTTCCTCGCAAAGGTCAAAATTCTCAACCAGAACCAATCCTTCCTTAAAATAGGTAACGAGGAGACAGAGAAAAAAGTTATAGTTTTTTAAAACTTTCTACTTCTTAAAAAATGCCAGCCAAAATTGTAGAGATTCTTTCGGCTGAAGAAATTCGCCGTACATTAACCCGCATGGCTTCTCAGATAGTCGAACAAACTGGAGATTTGTCACAGGCGGTTTTGATTGGTATCTATACTAGAGGCGTACCCCTGGCTCATTTATTAGCGAGACAAATTGAAGTATTAGAAAATTTGCAGATTTTAGTAGGGGCGATCGATATTACTTTCTATCGTGACGATCTCGATCGCTTTGGAACTAGAACTCCAGAAAAAACCAAAATTCCTGTCGATCTAACTGGTAAAACTGTAATTTTGGTCGATGACGTTATCTACAAAGGTCGTACCATACGCGCCGCACTCAACGCCGTTACTGAATACGGTAGACCAGAAACTATTCGTTTAGCAGTATTAGTAGATCGAGGTCATCGAGAGTTGCCCATTCATCCTGATTTTACAGGCAAAAAGTTACCGACTGCCTCTGAAGAAAAGGTAAAAGTTTACTTTCAAGATATCGATGGTAAAGATGGAGTCGAACTAATTAGAAATTGAAAAATAAAACAATACGGTAATTTTAATTTATCCGTAAAAATTAAGAATTTAAAATATTTGCTAATAATTAACTATTGTCGATTGCGACAAACACTATGCCAAATTTATTTTATCAATTCCACATAAGTATTAAGCCCAATTTGTTCTTTTCGAGTATCTAAATTGTTTAGTTCGGGAAAGCTAGAAGCACCATAGTCTACAAAATTTACTTCTCGATATCCGATATGTTTTGCTACTGTTCTTAGCTCATCTCTAGAATAAAAATGAAAATGACCGTAAGCTGTAAATGCTTCTTCTTTTGCTTTGATTACGGTTTCATAATCCATAGTTTGATAGTGTTTTTGAAAAACTCCTTCTAACCCTGGAAAAGAAAGACGCAAAACTCCACCTGTTTTAAAAGTACGATAACATTCATTAAGAAAAATAATTGAATCAACTTGTTGTAGATGTTCGATAAAATCTTCGGCAAAGCCAAATTCAAAGTAGTTGTCGGGGAAGGGATGTTTTGCAGTTAAATCTACAGGATAGTAAATTATTTTATCTGGAATTAAAAACGAATTTTTATAATAAAAATCTACATTTAACCAATTTTCCAGATACTTCTTACCACAGGCATAGTTTATTTTTTTGAGGTCGCGAGCGTCTAAATTTTGAGGTTTATTAGTTTTGTTAATAAAATTTTGACTATTAAAACTTTTATAAGACGGTTTTAATTCGTATTTTTTTAATGATAATGGAAGCTTCTTTATTATTTTGTGTACGACAAAATTTCTAGATAAAACCATGTTTTTGAAACCAAATAAACATTTGTGGATATTATAATAGGTTATCTTCAAGCAGAACGGGCGAATTGACTGCTATATTGTTTTTTTAACAAGCGATCGCGTTACAAACTCAGAACAAATAGGTTATAGTAGCATTAAATTCATTGAAATTACTTAAAACCGCTTAAAAACAGCACCAAACAAGTTTTTTTCGCTACCACATATCAAGGAGCATAAATAAACAAAAATTTATTTGCGTTCTTTAGTTTTTATTCTTATAAACTCGTTGCCATCCGTTCGACACTTGCTAACATGACCTATAGTTTGAGAATCGCCGATATTCCTGTAGGCGAACGTCCCCGCGAAAGATTATTGGCTTTGGGGGCAAAAAATTTAGCTACTGCCGAACTAATTGCGATTTTGCTAGGAACGGGGCAGGGCAAAGGAAAATTATCGGCAATTGGTTTGGCGCAGTACATTCTCAAACAGTTAGAACAGCACAAGCGTTCTTCTCTCGATGTACTGCGAGATATTAATCCGCAAGAGTTGATGGAGATTCCAGGTATTGGTCCTGCAAAAGCAGCAACCATAGTAGCTGCTGTAGAATTAGGCAAGCGCACTTTTCAATTTAGACCCAACGAACGAGTTTTAGTAAATAACTGTGATGCTGCTGCTGCCGCTTTAAGCCAAGATTTAATGTGGCAGAGTCAAGAAAAATTTGCCGTACTACTATTAGATGTTAAAAATCGGTTGATGGGTAGCAAAACTATAACTATTGGTACGGCAACCGAAACTTTAGTGCATCCCCGCGAAGTTTTTAGAGAAGTAGTGCGTCAGGGTGCAACAAAACTGATTATCGCTCACAATCATCCTTCAGGTAATCTCGAACCTTCTGAGGCGGATATTATGCTTACCGAACAGCTATTAAAAGCTGCCGAATGTTTGCAAATTCCGCTTTTAGACCATTTAATCTTGGGCAATGGGGACTATCAAAGTCTCCGAGAAGAATTGGATTTGTGGACTCGCTATCCCCAAGAAGATTAAACGAGGGCAGATGGCAAATGGCAGAAATTTTTAAGCTTCTAATGTGATTACGCTTAGTTCGGGAGGACAAAAAATTCGACCAGGTGGATAAGAACCCAAACCGCGATTGATATAAAGCTGGTTTCTGCCAATTTGATGCCATCCCTGCGACCATTGCCAATATTTGACGACCTGCGAACAATTTTTGAGAAAGGGAAAATAGTTGTGAAAAGACTTGGGAACTATTTTTCTAAGATATTGCAATAAAATAGGAGCGGCTTCACCATAACCAGGAATAACTACTTGTCCGCCATGAGTATGACCAGAAAGCTGTAAATCGACACGCCACTTTTTTAAAACTGCTGCCGAATCTGGATTATGCGACAAAACAATTCGCGGTATGTCAGGAGCAATTTGAGTAAAAACCTCTTTAGGATTAAATTCTGACGACCAATAATCTGCTAGTCTTACAATTGCCAACTCTTGTTCACAAGGATAGGCAACTTCATTAGACAAAACTTTAATTCCTACGTCAGCTAAAGCGTGCACGATCGCCTGTTTGGCGTAGGGTGTAGCAACGTCGTGATTGCTCAAACAACCATAAATTCCGTTTTTGCTCTTCAAATTTTTCAGCCGATCTGCCAGTCGAACAATAGGAGTAGGATCGTCAGTGATAAAATCTCCAGTTATTACTACCAAGTCAGGTTGTTCGCGATTACTTAGCGCGATCGCTCGTTCCAATAATTCCTCTGACAAGCAAATACCGTCATAATGTAAATCCGATAGCTGAACGATTTTGGTACCTATGCAACGATCGGGAAGACTGGCAATTGCGATCGCTATACGTTCGACCTTGAGAGATTCGCTAAATACTATAGCCATGTCAGATCTGTTCTGTTGTTGTTAAATTATCAAACAGATAAAACCTTTGATATTTTAACCTCAGACTTAAAATTTTATTGCGAAGTAGTATTGGATCGCAAAGAAAAATATACACTCACAAAAGAAGACTAGACTTAAAAAAATTAAAATTATTTATTTATGGCTTATTACTGGTTTAAAGCTTTTCACCTGGTTGGAATCGTAGTATGGTTTGCAGGATTATTTTATTTAGTGCGTCTTTTTGTCTATCATGCCGAAGCAGAACAAGAGAGCGAACCTGCCAGAAGTATTTTAAAAAATCAATATGAGTTGATGGAAAAACGTCTCTACAGCATCATTACCACCCCAGGAATGATTGTGACTGTAGTTATGGCAGGGGGACTAATCTATACCGAACCAGAAGTTCTTAAATCTGGCTGGCTACACGCCAAGTTAGCTTTAGTTCTATTACTTATTGGTTACCATCACTATTGCCGTCGAATTATGAAGAAGCTGGCAAAAAATGAGTGTCAGTGGACGGGACAGCAGTTTAGAGCTTTAAATGAAGCACCAACAGTTTTTTTAGTACTAATTGTATTATTGGCGGTATTCAAAAATAGTTTGCCTTTAGATCTTACTACTTGGTTGATAGCAGGTTTGGTCTTGACGATGATAATAACTATCCAGCTTTATGCCAAAAAACGCCGTCGAGATAAAGAGCGTCTAGATCGAGAACCAGAACTAGCTTCTAGTTCGGTAGGCGAATAAGTTTAATGTATCTAAAAAATCTGCATCTGCGATCGTTTCGTAATTACGGCGATCGCCAGATAAATTTTACGGCACAAAAAACCATAATTGTCGGTAATAACGCGCAGGGAAAGTCTAATTTATTAGAGGCAGTAGAATTACTGGCAACTCTTAAAAGCCATCGTACCAGTCGCGATCGCGAATTGATTTTAGATACTAGTCCTGTCGGTCAGATTGAAGGCATTTTAGAACGAACTTACGGCACGACACAACTCAGCCTTACTTTGCGCCGTCAGGGAAAAAGAACCGTTGCTCTCAATCGCGAAGCTCTACGTCGCCAGTTAGATTTTTTAGGCATACTCAATGCCGTACAGTTTTCCAGTCTGGATTTAGATTTGGTTCGCGGTGCGCCAGATGCCAGACGTAACTGGATCGATAGCTTATTAGTTCAGCTAGAACCAGTTTACGCTCATATTTTGCAACAGTACGGCAAAGTCTTGCGTCAGCGTAATGCTTTACTTAAAAAAATTCGTTTAGAGCGAGAAGCTGATGCTACAAAAAATACTGAATTTAGCAAACCTTACGATACGCAGCTACGACTGTGGGACGAACAACTAGCCGCAGCAGGTTCGAGAGTAACTAGAAGGCGTGCCAGAGTATTAGCCAGACTAACACCCATTGCTCGCGCCTGGCACAATCGCATTAGCAGCAAAACCGAACAGTTGGAAATAAACTATCTTCCTAACGTAGAATGGACGGAAGACGAGCCAGAAAAGGTACAGCAGGCTTTTTTAGACAAAATCGAACAGCGACGCACGGCAGAATACTACCAGGGAAAAACCGTCGTCGGTCCTCATCGAGATGAAATTGAATTTAGTATCGATCGCTCTCCAGCCAGGTATTACGGCTCCCAGGGACAGCAACGCACCTTAGTTTTAGCTTTAAAACTAGCAGAATTAAAATTAATTGAAGAGGTAGTAGGAGAACCCCCCCTGTTATTGCTTGATGATGTGTTAGCCGAACTCGATCCCAATCGACAAAACCAGCTTTTAGCCGCTATTGGCGATCGCTTTCAAACTTTAATTACTACAACCCATCTGGGTTCATTTAACCACGATTGGATTCAGGACTCTCAGATTATGTCGGTTGAAGCAGGTAAAATTCGCGAAACTATATTAGAGTAGGAACACGTCTTAGAGCAGGTACATATTCCTACTTACAGCATGGTTAGCTCAAAGATTCGAGATAATCTCTAATCATGTTTCTGCGGCGGGGTTGACGTAATTTTTGTAAAGCTTTTGCTTCAATTTGTCTGACCCGTTCGCGAGATAGTTCCAGACAGCGACCAATTTCAGCCAGAGAAAAGGGTTTTTCACCGCCAAAACCAAAACGCATTTGAATTACTTCCCGTTCGCGGCTAGTAAGTTCGGAAAGCAAATAATTTAAATCTTTTTGCAAAGATTCTCGCATTAGAGTCTCTTCGGGAGAAGCACTTTCAGTTTCTAGCAAATCTCCTAGTTCGGTGTCTTTTTCTTTACCGACTTTTATTTCTAAAGAAACCGAACGCGGTACGCGCAATAATACTTCTCTAATTTGCGCCGCAGACATTTCTAGCTCTTGGGCGAGATCTTCAATTTTAGGCGTGCGTCCCATTTCTTGAGACATCTTGCGCTGAGCTTTTTTGATTTTATTGAGTTTTTCGGTAATGTGAACGGGAAGACGAATTGTTCTACTTTGAGTAGCGATCGCTCTAGTAATACCCTGGCGAATCCACCAGTAAGCATAGGTACTAAAACGATAGCCTTTGGTAGGATCGAACTTTTCTACGGCTCTTTCTAGTCCGAGAGTCCCTTCCTGAATTAAATCTAAAAGCTCTAAGCCGCGATTTTGATATTTTTTAGCTACCGAAACCACTAGGCGCAGATTCGCCTTAATCATGTGTTCCTTAGCACGAATACCGCTTTTTTGAATGTTTTCTAATTCTTTTACATCACAGCCGACAATTTCTGCCCAGCGCTGTTTGCCTTGTTTTAAAAGGGCTTTTAGGTCGGGAATCTCAATTCCTACGGCTTTAGACCATCGTTTTAAAGAAGGACGATGACTGAGTTGAGTTACTAAACGATCGTGAACATCAACTAATGCCACGAATTCTTGCATTATTTGGTCGCCGCTCTTGGCAGCTTCGGCTCGTTGCTCTAAAATATTAATGTGGCGTTGAACTTTTTGAGCTTCGGAAACTTCTTCGTCTCTTTCTAGTAGGGGAACTCTACCAATCTCTTGTAAATAAAGCCTTACAAGATCGGTAGTAGTGCGATTTGTCTTACCAGAATAGTCTGGATCGAGGTTTTCCAAGTCGAGTTCTACTAAATCGTCTTCTGCAAATTTAGAATTTTCTTCTTTTTCTTCCAAATCTATTGTGGGATCGGTAGCTGAAGAATTGGCTTTTTTAGTTTCAACGGATAAAGAACTGGCAAGCATAAGAATTTCTTAATTGATGACTTAGCGTGGAAATTAGGTTTGATTAACTTCTCTGGGAATAGGTTGCCCAATTTGCAGAAAAAAAGAACATTTCTGAAAAGTTTTTTTGAAACTAGTCAGTAATTTAACTTATGTATTGTTAACAATAAGAATTTATACCTAACTAATTTTCTTAAAGGGTTATGTCGTCAAGCTAATGAAGACATGGCAATTTACAACTCTATGGGTGTGAGGAAGCTAATGAAACGTTACTTGTTCCTTAAAAGCAAGAGTTTTTACGTTTGTTAACAATTAAAGCTGCTGTTTGCCGCCAGCAAAAATCTATCTAGTCAAAGTATCTAGTCAAAGATTGAAGAAACTATAAAGCTAATGGATTATACGGACAAATGAGTCGGCTTACTACGAGGATGAAGCTTCATCAAAGCCCTAACCTGTTCTGCATGGTAAGAACTACGAGTAAGAGGACTAGAAACAACCTGAAGAAAACCGAGAGACTCTCCTAATTCTTTCCAGCGTGCAAATTGAGCGGGGGTGACAAACTCTTTAACTTTTAAATGGTGGGTAGATGGTTGCAGATACTGTCCGATAGTTAAAATATCGCAATCAACGCGGCGTAAATCTTCCATGACCTGACAGACTTCAGCATCTGTTTCATCCAAACCCACCATAATACCAGATTTAGTATATACCCAAGGGGCGATCGCACGAGTTTGTTCTAAGACTTCTAAAGAACGTCGGTAATTTCCCTGTGGTCTTACCCGTCGATACAACCGTGGGATAGTTTCGGTATTGTGGTTGAGTACATCGGGTTGTGCCGACAAAATTGTGCTTAAGGCTTCCCAGTTACCGCATAAATCGGGAATCAGTAGCTCGATAGTAGTTTGGGGTGAACTTCTACGAATTTCTGCAATACAGCGTACAAACTGTGAAGCCCCTCCGTCAGACAAATCGTCGCGGTTGACAGAGGTAATCACTACATGATTGAGCTTGAGGCGGCTTACGGCTTCGGCTAGCTGTAAAGGTTCTAGAGGGTCAAGTGCTGGGGGTTGTTTTTCAAAATCAATATCACAATAAGGACATGCGCGAGTACAAGCAGGACCCATAATTAAAAATGTTGCCGTACCGACGTTAAAACATTCGCCAATATTAGGGCAAGAAGCCTCTTCGCAAACAGTATTTAAATTTAAATCTCTTAAAATCTCAGTTACGCTACCGACGCGCTGCCACTGCGGTGCTTTTACTCTCAACCACTCTGGTTTTACTGCCACTCCCAAACTGCTCCTTGAATAAATCTATTGGCTTTGTGTTTATTGTATCTAAATGCGAAGTGGAGAATAGACGATTTTAGCGAGCCATACTCAGATATTCTTGAGTAGCTCCATTTTATCAGCCTCAGTTCAACTCTATCTTTAGTACGACAAATTATTTTAAGCTTTTAGTCAAAATGTACGAGAACTAATGTTTTGATTTTAATTATTTATGTCAGATAATAAAAATGCTACTGGTAAAAGCAGTACGGCAAAACCAAATACTAATGCGGAAGGACAAATAGATGTAGCTTCTAAATCAGTAAATCCAGAAGCAATTACTAAAGAAGCTCCCGCAGCAGAGCGAGCTGAAGAAGCTCCCGAAAACCAAGCTGCTACTAAAAGGGAAAAATTGTAAATTTCAAGCAATTGAGGTACAGAAACTTCGGTGATTTTTTCAACCACCGATTTCATACTTAATTTTATATTTACAAAGCTAAAGAAACAGCAGTTGAACTTAGAACACTGGCAAAAGCTGTATCATAATTTGGCTGCTCGCCATCAAATTTCTGGCAGAAGGCAAAACCAAAACAGAGATTTCATTGTGTACTGCTTTGACCGCAGAAGCGAATGCGCTGCTTTGAACTTCTTTATAGCTAGAGAATCCTTCTGGGTCTTCTAATTCTTGCTTGAGACTTTCTTCCAATAAGGGATTAAGCTTCTTTTTCCTTTTGCTAGTAAAGCTTTGAGGCCTTCTGTTCTGTAGTTACTTAACCATCTTGATACTGTAACTCTGTGTTTACCAATTAAGACTGAAAGCGAAGAATTAGAGCAGGATGGCGTTGAGACAGAATTATCTGCCGTCCCCATTTCTTTTTAACTTTCGACAACAAATAGAAAACAAGTATTGCAGATATCTCAAAGTCTAGATATCTGTTTTTCTTAGAGCTTTTGAGATTGAGCGAGCGGCTCTGCCGCTGCCTTCGGCAATCGCGCTTAGTACATAAAAACAATTTTTACAAAAGCACTTTCATAGTTTAAACATCACTAATAGGAAAAGCATAGTAAGCAATGCCTTCATAGGTGTAGTTAGAAAGATTATTCTCGACATAGGTTTTTTCGTCTTCATTCGGAGTATAGAAATGTACGCCAATAGTCGGTTCGTAAAAGCGATAGATAGGTACAGTTCCAGCTATTTCGGTTTCGTAAGCATGAAACTTAATATTCTCATAAGCAAAGTTATCGAGATTGTTGATGATGTAATCTCTTTCGTTTTCATCTGTGGTGTACAAATGTACTCCTGTAGTGGAGTTAAAGAAACGATAGACTTCTTCGGGGCTGCTTCCCGATACAGGATCTACAGTGACGTAAGATTCGCCTTCATAGTCATAGTTGTCTAGATTATCGCGTACATAATCTCGCTCTACTTTATCGGCGGTGTAAAAATGCGCTCCCGCAGTCGGATTAAAGAAACGATAGACAATTGGAGGAGTATCATTACCGTTATCGCTAATGTTGACTGTTGCCTTAAAATTATCATTAGCAACAACAGCATTATCTTCGGCAGTAATAGTTAATTCAATTGTTTCAGTCTGCTCTAACTTCGTATCATCAACTAAAGAAAGTGTAAAACTTTTTTCTACTTCATTAGCGGCAAATGAAACCGTTTGAGGAAAAATATTATTGTTGAAGTCATCATCAATAGTAGCCGTACCGCCTTCTACGTCAATGTTAACTAGAGAAACAGTATTTATATATTCACCATTACGGGTTAGAGTAATTGTTGCCTCTTTGCCTTCTTCTACATCAAACTTTGCGGTTTCAAAAGCAATAGTAGGCGGTGTGGTTGTCGAAACCGACCATAGTTCTACTCCATTAACCCCGTCGTCAGCAGTAAAATATAAGTTGCCATTTACCTCAATTAAATTATTAGGGTCGGAATTACCGTTAGGATTAATGTGTTCGAGCAGCATCGTTCCCTCAGACGTTCCATCACTCTGCCACAGTCCTCTCCCATTACCGTCATCAGCAGTAAAATAAAGAGCATTTCCAACCTTGGTTAAATCGTGAATATAAACATCATCACTCGAAGATGAAATATCAAAACTTTTGATTATAACAGTTCCTTCAGTTGTCCCATCACTCTTCCATAGTTCGGACGTGAAAGACTCACCATCATAAATCTCAACATTAAAAAAGAGCGAATCATCAACCTCTGTAAAGCCAGTAACGCTATAAGAATAAAATTCTTCAACTAAAACGGTTCCTTTAGATGTTCCATCGCTTTTCCATAGTTGGGAACTTTGGGCAGAACTCTGTTCGCCAAACTCAAGCACGAAGTAAAGGGTATCTTTATATTCGGTAAAGCTATGAATGTTAGTAAGAAAGTCATCTAATTCTTTAATTAGAACGTCTTTATTAGAAGAAATTTCGCTCTTGCGTAACTCATAACCATCAGTAAAATAACGAGTACCGTTAATATTAATATCGGTTTTAAAATAGGGATCTGGTAAGTCAGCAGGATTTACTAAATCATCGTTCTTAATATCATTTGGTGCTAAAACAGTTCCCCCTAAAGTACCATCACTTTTCCAAATTTTTCTATTATTATTACCATCATTAGCAGTGAAGTATAGCGTATCATTAATCACAGTCAACTTTTCGGGAGAAGAATTATTTGTACCTGGATTGATGTCTTTAATTAAAATAGGTTGTTTATTCATAATGTTTTAATAGTTTAAATTTCATTAATAGGAAAAGCATAATAGGCAATGCCTTCATAGGTATAGTTAGAGAGATTGTCTTCGACATAGGTTTTTTCGCCTTCATTTGGAGTGTAGAAGTGTACGCCGATAGTCGGTTCGTAAAAGCGATAAATGGGTACTGTTCCTTCTATCTCAGTTTCGTAGGCATGGAACTTGACATCTTCGTAGGCAAAATTGTCGAGATTATCGATGATGTAATCTCGTTCTGTTTCATCTGTAGTGTATAAATGTACTCCTGTAGTGGAGTTAAAGAAACGATAAACTTCTTCTGCATCGTTTCCCGTTAAGGGGTCTACAGTAACGTAAGACTCTCCTTCATAATTGTAGTTGTCTAAGTTATCGCGAACATAATCACTTTCGTTTCTATCAGCCGTGTAGAAATGAACTCCCGCAGTCGGATTGAAGAAACGATAGACAGTAGAACCTCTGGCTATCTTAGCTAGAATTATATTAGAGGCATTGCTATAGGACTCTACCCAGACTATATTGTTACCCGAAATTGCTGGAGAAGAATCATCGAGATTGTTATCTGTTAGCTGTTTGGTAGTTTGACCATCGTAAAATACTATTTCAGAGTCAGTACCATCAGACTGATACCAAACATTAGACTGCTGCCAAACTATATTGTTACCCGAAATTGCTGGAAGAGAATCATCCAGATCGTTATCTGTTAGCTGTTTGGTAGTTTGACCATCATAAAATACTATTTCAGAGTCATTACCATCAGACTGCTGCCAAACTATATTGTCACCCGAAATTGCTGGAAGAGAATCATCCAGATCGTTATCTGTTAGCTGTTTGGTAGTTTGACCATCATAAAATACTATTTCAGAGTCATTACCATCAGACTGCTGCCAAACTATATTGTCACCCGAAATTGCTGGAAGAGAATCATCCAGATCGTTATCTGTTAGCTGTTTGGTAGTTTGACCATCATAAAATACTATTTCAGAGTCAGTACCATCAAACTGCTCCCAAACTATATTGTTGTCTGAAATTGCTGGAGAAGTATCATCCAGATCGTTATCTGTTAGCTGTTTGGTAGTTTGACCATCATAAAATATTATTTCATAACCATTACCAACAAGATCGCGCTGCTCCCAAACTACATTATTGCCCGAAATTGCTGGAGAAGTATCATCTTCGACGTTACCTGTTAGTTGTTTGGTAATCTGACCATCATAAAATATTATTTCAAAATCATCGGACAAGACGGCTTCAAATAGGTCGCCTGTATACTCCTCCCAAACTATATTGTTGTCTGAAATTGCTGGAGAAAAATTCCAAAAAATACTATCTGTTAGTTTAGTAATCTGAGTATTTTGCTCGATAGCAATTTCTTCTCCATCCAAAATTACGACAGAAGTATCATCTTCATTTTTAAACTGCTGTAATTGACTAGTGTTTAATTCTTCTCCTCTTACCAAAGCCGAAAAAATTGCTCCTTCATCCCCTGGCGCGTCGGTAGAATTAATTTTACTATCAAGATAATGACCGTATTCTTCTAATAAAACTGCTGCAATCGCATTAGGGTTAGACTGATTTGCTAGTAAAAACTCTTGAGAAAAATAAATTTTATTGGTATCACCAGAAAACGCTGCGTTTGCTTTATTAAGCTCCTGTGAAAAGTCTATTTTTATGGTAGGAAGGTAAAAGTCGTGTGTTTGCCATTCTTCTCTAAAACGATCGAAATTATTTTCAGAATCAAAGATTAATTGTAGCTGTTCTGTAAACTTTGGTTTGCTAGCAAATTGTAAAAGCCAATCTTCTGTTAGTTTTGTGGATTTTGCCAACAAATCGTCGATCGATAGCTCGGAATAAACATCTGAACTCAAAAATGGTGCGTTGCTGTTCTTCATTTATCGGTCTTTAATAATTCGATATATTGTTAACTTTTAGGTTATTTAAACACACTTTTTGAACTTTGTTACTAACAATAACTTGATTGTAGTTTATATTGATTATTTATTTTATTAAAAATTATTGTCTAATAAAAGTGCGGATAGATTTTGGTAAAACTATTTTCATAAAAAGAATATGCGACATCTAACAAAAAACATTTTTTTGTTACTTACTTCTATCGTTTGTCTTAAAAAGTAAAAGTAACTTTTATGTTTAACAAATAAAAATATATGATAAATAAAAATGCAAAAAGCACACAAAAGAATTTCTTGAAAAATAACCTTACCAACCACCTCCAGCACCTCCGCCACCGCTAGAACCGCCGCCAAAATCCCCCCCCGAACTACCGCCACCGCTATAACTATCTCCACCAGAGTAATAGTGGTGATGAGAATGAAAATTGTTGTGGTGAGTTCGATCTCGTTGAGGATTAAATTTAGCGATCGCTGGAATTATCTCGGTTTTCTCCTGATAATAATCGCAGCAATGGCATTTTCGGATTGAGAGAAGCTCGCCAGAACTTCTAGTAGTAGCAGGAGTAATTACTTTACCCGTTTTAACTACCGTTAATTCTTGACATTTAGAACATTCTTCATAGCGATCGGAATCGGAAAAATAAGCAACAACTGAATTGTCGAACAAATTATAGTGCGAACAATGATAAGCGCGATAGCTGACGCTACCTAACCTTTGAGCAACCCTTTGAGCATCGGTTAATACGATTTCCTTGGTTCTATTCATCGGTTGGCGACACTTGGCACAACAGACAGTCCTAGTATCCTTACGTTGTAAACTAAGATTTTTACCTGGTTTGACAAATATTTTGTTTCGTCTGCGAATTAAGCGTGTTATTCCACCGACAATGGCGATCGCTCCCGTACCTGTAAGTAACAACAGCCAAAAATTTTGCTCGTTGAAAATAAATTTAGGATCGGATTGTAATTGCTGAATTAATGCTTGCGTTCCTGCCAAAGTACCGCCATCAAAATCCCCTACGCGATATTGAGGCAAAATTTGATTATTGATAATTGTAGCTACCCATTCATCAGACATTCTTTCGGGGATACCATAGCCAGTTTCAATCTCGATGCGGTTATCTCCCTCGGAAATTAAAAACAAAATGCCGTTGTCTAGTCCTTCTTTACCAATACCCCAATAATTGAAAAGTTCGGTAGCAAAGGCTTTGGGAGAGACGGCGGGAGCAGTTTCTGGCATGGTAACTACCGCAATTTCCGTTCCGTCAGCGCGTTCTAAATTAGTAATTAGACTATTTAGCTTGTCTTCCGTCTCGCTACTCAAAATATCTGCCATGTCCGTAACCCATCCACCATTTGTCTGACGGGGGTTAGCTACTTCTTCGACAGTGACCGCTTGACTGGTGGCAGAAAATAAAGTTACGGTTGCACCGATAACCCCAAGGCTAACTATATGCTTTAACATTGAAAAATAAATTGTGGTTTTCATTTTCAGTAACAGAATGCAGCGAAAGATTATAGGTCTGCTTTTGTACTGCATTCTGTTTAGATCTAATACGATTGAAATCTTCGGTTTAAGCAAATTAGCTATTTTATTCATCGCACAATTTCCTTTCAAAATGTTCATAAGAGCACCTCGAAAAATTGATTGAGTCGGTCGCTAGATGAAAAAATAGATAGAAGAAAAGCAGAGGAGAAATGATTGAAGAGTTATTTGAGCAATTTGACCGCTATCTGAGACAAGAGGAATACCAAGCTAAAGGAGGACAGATAGTAGATGCTATTAGGAGTGCCAGTCCCCAAACAACTCAGTAGCAAAGAAGAGAAGCAACTTGCTCTCATTCAGACAGTCATGCTACAGTGTTATGCCAATTCTTCGCTTTAATCCTGGCTCAGACAAGATTCTTTCTCATTCCGCGAACCACAAATTTTGTACATGACCATCTTTTATTCATGCAAGAAGTCTATTTATAATTTGGTTAACTGAAAATACAAGTTATTAAATTTGACTACAACTCAAGCACCCACCGAATCGTTAAAGCTATGATTTGCTGTAAAAACTCTTTAAATAAAACGGGTTAATTTAGGCAAATTCGCTAGAGCTAAATTATTATGGCAAATCTTTTTAGTTTAGATGACATCGATGGTAGCAATGGTTTTGTGATTAACGGTATTCAGTCTAGCGATCGCTTGGGATATTCTGTCAGCAATGCTGGAGATGTAAATGGGGACGGTTTGGAAGATATCATTATTGGTGCGCCTGAGAAAATATACAAAGAATATCCTTTTGGTTACTACTTTGGTAAAGGAAAAAGCTATGTAATATTTGGTAGCAGCGTAATTGATAAAGCTGAGACAGTCGATTTGAACTCGATAGATGGCAGTAACGGGTTCGTCATCGATGGTGTTGAAGTAGGCGATGGTTTTGGTTTCTCTGTCAGCAATGCAGGAGATTTTAATAGCGATGGCTTTGATGACATCATTATTGGTGCACCCAATTTGAATACTCCCGATACCGAAGCAAACAAAAGCTATTTGATATTTGGGGGAACAGAAGTTGGTAGCGATGGCAGTATCGAACTAAGTTCTCTCGATGGTAGCAAGGGCTTGGTAATTGATGGTGTGGCAATAGGAGACGATTTGGGATTTTCCGTCAGCAGTGCTGGCGATGTCAATAACGATGGCATTGACGACATTATTATTGGCGCACCCGATGCTAACGCTGGAGAGTTCGAGTTAGCTGGAGCAAGTTATGTGGTATTCGGTGGGAGCCAAGCTCTCGGCAGCAACGGTGTTATTGAGTTAGATGCCCTTGATGGTAGCGACGGTTTTGCAATCGATGGTATCGTTGAATATGATTATTCAGGTCGTTCTGTTAGTAGTGCAGGCGATGTTAATGGTGATGGCATTGACGATCTGATTATCGGCGCGACTGGCACTACTTCTGGTGACTATTACAATTACGCTCGCACGGGAACTAGCTATGTAATTTTTGGTAGCAATAAAATTGGTAATGGTGGCAATGTCAATCTAAATACACTTAATGGGACTGACGGCTTTGTATTTAACGAAATTACTGAATTTGACGGGTTGGGTTTTAAAGTCAGTAGTGCGGGAGATCTTAACGGCGACGGTATTGATGACCTGATTATCGGCGTACCAGGTGCTGAATTTAGTGGACTAGGACAGAGCTATGTAATTTTTGGCAACGAAGAACTCGGTAGTGATGGTGCTATCGAACTATATTCAGACAATGTCAACCGCTTAGTTATTAGTCCTAGCCTTAGTGAGAGCTTCAATGCTAAAAGTGGAAGTTCTGTTAGTAAAGTGGGGGATGTTAACGGTGATGGCTTTGATGACATTATTATTGGTGCCCCCTACGCAAACACTTCAAGAGAAGATATAAGCAATATAGGAGAAAGTTATGTAGTGTTTGGGGGAGAAGAACTTGATGACATTAATTTTTTGAGAATAGAAGAGCCTTACGATAATCTGGCGGTGCTTGAAGGAATAGATGAAAACGATCGCTTTGGTAATTCTGTAAGCAGTGCAGGAGATATTAACTTAGATGGTATCGACGATCTAATTGTTGGTGCACCAGATGCCGATCCTAATGGCAATGATGATGCGGGAGAAAGCTATGTGGTATTTGGCAATGACGCTCCAGAACTCGACCTCAACGGGGATGCAGCAGATATAGATTTCACAGCTACTTTTACTGGTACTCCAGTTGCTGTTGTTGATGCTGACAATCTAACAACGGGCGATTCAAGCTCCGATACATTTTCACAAGCAACGGTAGTTCTCAATAATGCTTTTGATGGCAATAAAGAGTTACTTGCTGTCGATACCTCTGGAACCAATATTACTGCTGAGTATGAATTTGAAGAATCTAGTAGTGGTACTTTAACTCTTACTGGCAAAGACAGTACTGAAAATTATCAGCAAGTATTGAAAACCGTTACTTACAACAATACTGCTAAATCTCCAACTAGAGGCAAGCGCACGCTCGATTTTACTGTTGATGAAGGAGCTTTATTTAATAGCACTAGTAAAGTAGCTACAACTACTCTCAGTTTAGATATAATTTTTGGCAGAAACCAGAACGTTTTAAATCTTAACGACGTTAATGGTAGTAATGGCTTTATAATTGAAGGCTCCTCTCAATACGATGGTCTTGGAAGCTCTGTTAGCAATGCAGGAGATGTTAACGGCGACGGTATCGACGATCTAATTATTGGCGCACCAGGTACCGATCCCGCAGGTGAAAGCTACGTAATATTTGGTAGTAGTGGAGTTGGCAGCGATGGTAATGTCAAACCAAGTTCGCTCGATGGTAGTAATGGCTTTGTAATTAAAGGTTCTGACTCAGACGACAATCTTGGAAGTTCTGTTAGCAATGCAGGAGATGTTAACGGCGACGGTATCGACGATTTAATTGTTGGCGCACCAGGTGCAAAAGGCGGTATACCAACCTACAGTTCTTACGACCGTAAATATACAACTAATGGAGAAAGCTATGTAATATTTGGCGATCGTGAAATTGGCAATGACGGCAGTTTGGAACTAGCTTCACTCAGTAGCAGCGATGGTTTTACAATTAAAGGTATCTATGGCGGCGACTACTCTGGTAGCGCAGTCAGTAGTTTGGGTGATGTCAATGGCGATGGCTTTGACGATCTAATTATCGGCGCGCCTAATGCTGCTGGTGTCCCATATTACGACCCTTATGGCAGCAAACCTCTAAAAAATGGTGAAAGCTATGTAGTATTTGGTGGGAGTAAAATCGGCAGCAATGGCAGTATAAATCTAAGCTCGCTTAATGGTAGTAATGGTTTTGTACTTAAAGGCATTGATGGTGGTAATGAATCTTCATATTCCTACGATCGCGATCGCTTTGGTTTTGCAGTAAGCGGTGCGGGAGATATTAATGGCGATGGTTTCGATGACATAGTTGTCGGCGCACCTGGTTCTTTTGATAGCTACAGCAGAGCAGGTGGTAAAGGAGAGACTTATGTAATTTTTGGTAGTAGCGCAGTTGGGACTAGCGGCAGTATCGCTCTAGACTCTCTTAATGGCAATAATGGCTTTGTTCTTGATGATAATTCTTCTGGTAATTACTTTGGTGTTTCAGTAAGCAGTGGAGATGTCAACGGTGATGGCTTCGATGAGTTATTTATTGGTGCGGCTCTTAATTTTTATCAAAGGGGAGGGTATCTAGCTGGGCGGGGTTTGGGGTATGTCATATTTGGCAGTAATAAAGTAGGAGATAGCGGCACTATCGATCCCAAAGTGCTGGATGGTAGTAATGGTTTTACTCTCGAAAGTAAAGAAGAAGGCGATCTTTTAGGTCGCTCGGTAAGCAATGCGGGAGATGTTAATGGCGATGGCTTTGAAGATTTGATTATCGGTGCTCCTGATGCTGGCAGATATTATGAATACAACTATTTTTCACGTCCAGGTCCTGGCGCGAGCTTTATAGTTTTTGGCAATGGCGAAGTTGGTAGCAATGGCAAGCTCGCCGTAGACGCTCTCGATAGCAGTAAAAGCTTAATATTAGTAGGCAACGAAAATTTTGATAACACTGGTTTTTCAGTAAGCGGCGCGGGAGACATCAACGATGACAGCATCGACGACCTGCTTGTCAGCGCACCTTATGCTGGCAATCCAATTTCTCGTTATGGAAGCACTTTCAGCGATCGCCGAGGAGAAAGCTATATTGTCTTCGGCAATGCCGCACCTCAACTAGACCTTAACGGCATAGATACAGGCAGCGACTCGCTCGCTACCTTTACTGACTGTCCCGTTTCTATCTTAGATGGCAACAATCTCACCTTGACCGACTCTAATTCCAATGCCCTCTCTGAAGCAACGGTAGTTATTACCAATCCCTTCAATAAAGGTAACGAGTTACTGTCTGCCGATACTGCTGGAACCAATATCTCTGCCGATTATAATCTTGCTACTGGTACCCTTTCACTCACTGGTGAAGACAACATTGATAACTATCGCCAAGTCCTAGAAACCGTTACTTACAACAATACTGCTGAGACTTTAGATACGAGAAATCGCACGCTCGAATTTACTGTCGATGATGGTGCGGCTTTTAATAATACTAGTGCTGTGGCTACAACTACAATTGACTTCAGCACCGCTGTTTCTGGTTCGGGTGGACAAAAGACATTTACTGTCAATACTGGCGATGGTCGAGTAATCATCAGTGACTTTGGCGGCGTGGGTACTGGGATTAATCCTCCCGCCAGGGTTATTGATGAGGTCGATACTCTTAAATTCGTTGGTTCGCAGTTAACTGCCGATAATCTAATTCTCACTCAAAATGATAAAGATTTAGAACTTACGTTTAAAGGAGTAGCAGACACCACAGTTATTTTGTCAGACTTCAATTTAGAACAGCTAGATAATCTACCATCAGGTATCGGTAACATTTTGTTCGACGGACAACAAACAATTGCCGATAGCTTTGATGTGTTTGATGCCGAGCAAATTCGCTCTCGCGTGTTTAATTTTAATACGGCGACATTTTTAAACGATTTGGATAATATCCTTCAAGGGTTTAATAACTCCGATGACGTAATTGATGGTCTAAAAGGCAATGATGTTTTATTAGGACGTTCTGGAGATGACGTGCTGCGCGGTAATAGTGGCGATGACTTACTACTCGATGGGGGCAGAGGTAGCGATCGCTTAGACGGTGGTAAAGGCAATGATGGTTTATTTGGTGGTATTGGTGCTGATGAATTCGTGCTGAAAAAAGGTGCGGGAACCGATACGATTTTTGATTTTCAAGTTGGTATTGACTCGCTGATACTGGCAGGAGGTTTAGACTTCAATAAATTGACAATTGGAACTAATGAAAATGGAACGAAGATAAGTGTAAGTGAGACTAAAGAAGTTTTAGCGACTTTAATTGGGGTTGATGCTAGTAATTTGACTATGTCCGATTTTACCTGGTCAAGTAAATATTAAACCCCAAAAAGAGTGAAAAAACAGTATTTTCGAGAATTGGTATGAGCGGGGAAGCGGCAAAGTCGATTGGCGCAAGCCACCGCAGTCATGCAATTATATTTGCTTAAATTAATTTAACGCTCGATACGTCCCAAGCTTTACACGCTCGCTGCCCGTTTAAATATCTCTCTATACCAGTTTTTGATTGGCAATTCTGCTGGTAGCATTAATTCTTGCTCTACTTGCTGGCAAAGCTGGCGAAAAGCTCGATATTTCTGTTTTTGCCACTGACGTGCTAGTTGAGGTAAAGCTGTTTGTTTCAAATTACCCAAAGCGTATTTTCTTGCCATTCCATGTTGTAACGGAACGACAGTGCCATCAGTTTCGATAATTAGAGGTGAAACTATTTCGGCTAGAGGTATCTTTGTTAGCGAACTTTCGCTCTCTTCGGCGTAAAAATAAGCGTGATTTGCTCTAAGTGTTTCCTGGTGTAATAGATCGATATGAATTTTTAAGCGATCGCCTACTTTATCTTTTAACTTCATAGCTTGAAAATAGACATAAGCGGCAATAGTCTCGTTGAGTTCTATCCCCGATAAATTTTCTTTGGCTCTGCCAATTTCTTCTAAAAGATGTATGTGTAATAATTTTGCTTGTTGTTCGAGAGCGAAATCGACCGCCCAACCCAAGTCACGAAAGTTGAACCGAGAGACGGTAAACACAAACCCGAAAGGAATTTTTGACCGACGCAATCCTTCTAGTTTGGCTACCATGTGAGCGAACGCACCCGATTTATTTCTCAGGCGGTCGTGTAACTCTGGTTTGCCATCTAAACTAATAGCAATTATGTCTATCAACCCCTGCAACTGCTCTAAACGAGAAGGATTTAATAAGATACCGTTAGAAACAATAGACGTTCTCATTTGATAGCGATGAGCGGTTGCTAATAGCTCCTCTAGGGGTTGATAAAGCATCGGTTCGCCACCCGAAACGCTTAGAACACTGTAGCCTTCTTCACTAGCATCAGCAATCGCTTGTTGTAAAAGTTCGACCTCTAATTCTTCTCGTTCTTCTGGACTAGACGAACTATAGCAGTGGAGACAGCGCAGATTGCATCTTCTTAGAGGATGAATATGCAAAATTTTATTGGTAATTTTTGTAGGTGTCATAGGTTTATAATCCTTATATATATAGAAATAGCAGAATTGATAATGAAGTGCTTTGTCGGTTCGACTCAATCCCTATTTATATGTGCGAAGATAAAGAGTCTATTCAATGTTGTCCAAAATTTGATACCGAAGAAAAAGACGCTATCAATTAGCGTCTCGTGTACGAAAGAAGAGCTAATTTTTACTGCTATAACCGCAACTACTTTGAAGTAGTCACTTTACTGAGAAGTTAGACTCCTATAATTTAGAGCTAGATCTTGGCTTTTTTAAAAACATCGCCTGGTTTAGAGCTAACTAGTTTGTTATGGTCAAATCGGTCGGGAGGAAGACATATACCAACGGTACATATGTCGGGTATTGAGGGTTTACTCGTACTTGGTTTG